>JABUEW010000141.1 GCA_013314855.1 Bacillota bacterium
ATTTTATCATTTCTATATCTTCAGGACTAAATGTCCTACCTGAAAATGTTCTATTAGTATTGTTCATGACTTGATTACCTACCTCCCCCAAGTCTACTATACAATACTAATCTTGTACGTGTCCAACTCGGTTTTGCGAAAATATTTTTTTGCTACTCTCTATAACTCTTGTTTTCTCTTTCTTTTAAATTCGTGCTTCATCTCTGCACATGCACACATGCCAGCAAACAGTATAAGCTGAAGTAAGAATTAAAGGGAACATTGAAATGGAATTCTTATTTTTAGCAAAGGAAAAAGCATTTTTAACAAATGAAAAAGCGGCCAATTCAATATCTACCGCTTGATTTTGTTATAGTTAGTATAATATTGGCAACATATAGTATATGTATGGTACTTCAAGCACCAATCATATTTATATCATACAATCAAAATGGCAATCTGTCAAGATATTTTTTGAAAAAATATGAAAATTTAGGTAAATATTTTTGGATTTTCATGGCATAGTACACCAGTACAGTTTAACAGGTTTAACTTATACGCTTATATAAGGTAGAATGGTTAAGTCAATCTGAATTGAGGGGGGATGCTCTCATGTCTCAAATCGAACTAAATGGCATATGCAAGGCCTTTAAGGTCTATCAACTGCAAATTGTATGGACAGCCGTTTTCATACTTGCAGGGAAACTGCTGATGTCCGTCCGGTTGAAAAATATTATTGTACAGGGAGGGTGAGAAGTGAAGGAACTGAAACTATACTTTAAATATATCAAATTGAATTTCCTTACAGGCTTGCAGTACAAAGGCTGGCCTATCATGGTTTTACTGGTGCTGATTGCTGTTATAACAGACCCAATCGGATTGATTTTTATGTTTTCCCGGTTTGGCAGTATAGGCGAATGGTCAATGGAGCGCATTATTCTGATCTATGCAATGGCTGTAACAAGTTTTGGGCTTGCCGAAACCTTTTGCCGGGGATTTGATTACTTCCCATGGCGCATGATACGATGTCATCCAGATGCCTGATTAATTCATTGGCAGCTGTGGATAAACGGACATCCTTCAGCCAGACTGCTCCTATGGTTCTGGGAGGAATTCTTTCTATCGGTTTGATTTCGTACAATCTACCATTGTCCAAATCGTCCTTGATGAAATTTTTAATTACACATGCTATTCCGAAGTCATATTTTGCAAAATGAATAAGCAGATCAATATTGCCAAGTTCAAAATCCGGCATGACCGGTATGGAATTCTCCTTAAGGTAATGCTTGCATAAAGTACCGCTTACTCCTATCATGGCAGACGAAAAAGTGGTAATCTCCAATCCCCTGAAAAGCAGGTCAAAGCTCAAGGTGTACGAAGGATCTTCTTCGTCATCCATGGCATAAAAAGGCCTTTTGGATGAAGGATAGTGTGTGACAAAAACAAATTCGCTATCATGGTGCTTTTTTATATAATCACAAATCAGCTGTTCCTCTTCAGGTTCAAAGTCATAGAAATCGGTGATCTTTCTACCGTAAACCCTGTGGATATGGTCTCTTTTGCCTCCCGAAATTTTATAGCAGGCATGAATTCGATTTTAGGGATATTCGCTTTAAGTAGTTCAATTTCCTTCCAATAATCTTCCAGGAACAGTTCAAACATATATTTGAGCATAGCGGTTTCCATGTTCATAATGTCAATATAGCTTTCAATGAAGCCCATCTCAAAGTCCATGCTTATATATTCATTCAGATGCCTTGATGTATTATGCTTTTCGGCTCTGCTATTGGCCGGAAGGTGAGGTTTATATCCAGAGATATATTAAGCTGCTTCTTATTGATGACTATAGGCAGTCCTGCAGCAGGTTTTGATAATATATCCACCTGTTTTATAAGGACTTCAAACCCATTGGCAGCACGCTCATCAGAGACGGCCTTCCCCTGTTACACATACAGCATAACCTTCAGCAATATCACCCAGTTCGAATTCTGAAAATTCCTGCGAGTAAACACATTGTATTAAATCCCTTCCGGTTCTGATAATTACAAAAGCAAAACCACTCATTTCCCTGATTTTGTGAATTGTACCCTTTAGTCTTATCATGCCACCGATACTCTTGGATATTTCAACAAGCGTTGTTTCATTGACAGGAGTACCACTTATATAATCCATAATATAATCTCCTCTCTTTAAGTTTATATGTTTTATAAGAATCAGGACCTTTAAAACTAATAAAAAAACCTTTATTACGCAAATAGTCAAGGAGTAAATATATTTTTCCCTTATGAATCTGGGATTGAAAGATTTTGATTTAGAGTATATTGGCAAAGTGTTAAAAAAATTTTCTGAAATAGATAAAGCAGTGGCATTCGGATCGAGAGCGAAAGGAAATTATAAAACAGGCTCCGATGTAGATATAGCAATATATGGAGAAAAAATAACCTTTGATACGTTAGCAAGACTTCACTCTGAACTCGAAGAAGAAAGTCCTATGCCATATTTTTTGATATAGTGGATTATACCCATTCTGACCATAAAGAGCTAAAAGAACATATTGAACGTGTAGGGATAGTGATATATAAGAAAGATGTAAGCCGATAGCAGATGAAAGACAACTATTTTTCTATACACTGAAATATGGAAATTTCATAGCGAGTCAACCGAAGATTATATTTGTGAAGTCCGGATACCGGTAGTGAAAAAATAAAACAGCATGACATGCAATAATACTCCAATTTTAGGCAGTTAAGCTTCCATGACTTTTATTATCTATTTCCACGGAGTGTTAGATGCCCTTCTTATATTTATTTCATCTATTACCGATGCACCCCGGTGAGTTAGAAGGAATAAAACAATTTCAGCTATTTCTGCGGGAGATATTAGTTCAGATGCATCAAGGTCCGGCCTTGTCTTCATTACCATATCCGTTGCTACTCCTCCAGGTGAAACCGCATGGACTCTTATCCCGTAATTATGTACTTCCTGTGCAAGAACTTTTGTCATGCCCATCAGGGCATGCTTGGATGCGGCATACGCGCCCTGGTTAATGTAACCCTTATGGCCGACCACTGAAGATATGTTTATAATAGTTGCGTAATCCGACTTCTTCAAACTCGTCAACGCCTCTTTGCATAATAAAAACGGAGCTCTGGCATTAACAGCCATATGTAAATCCCATTCATCCGCCGTTGTTTCCGCCAAAGGTTTAGGTATAGCTATACCCGCATTGTTTATCAGGATGTCCAATCTGCCAAAATGAGCAATCACATCTTTTATAATATTCGCAGGCGCATCCTTTTCTGCAAGATTGGCGGGGCAAATGAATATTTCGACCCCTGTATGGTATAACTCCTGCGCAACAATTTCTAAATTTTCCAATGAGCTGCTGTTAATAGCCAGATTCACACCGTGCTCTGCAAGCATCACTGCAATGGCTTTTCCGATTCCCCTGCTTGCCCCTGTAACAAGAGCAACTCTGCCTTTCAATATACTCATTTTTCTACTCCTTATTTCTCATTCGAATATATACCCGTGTTATATATCTATATTATATTATTTTGTCTAATCATCAGTCAAAAGTTTATTTCTTTTATTGATTCGGCTTCCATAGTCATGACCAAATATGAAATAACAAACCTCTTATCATCTTTGAATAAGCGGTTTTTTCTTGCAATTAGATAGTCTATATCTATTATTTATTTTAGAATATATCTTTTCATTTTAATCTAATACTGGTAATATAACCTTGTGGAATATAAAAATTCAGGTGTTGTTTATAAAACACCTGGGGATGAAAACACTGGAGAGATGGTGCTGCATGGACAAGCATGACATTGCCGGCATATTGAATGAGATTGGGATGCTGCTTGAAATAAAAGGAGAAAACTTCTTCAAATCGAAAGCCTATTATGACGCGGCAAGAGCAGTAATGTTTTTGGAAGAAGATATTGAAGTATTGGTTAGGGAGAACAGGTTAAAGGACCTCAAGGGATTTGGAAAAGCTCTATCGCAGAAGATTGACGAGCTTGTGAATACCGGGCGGCTTGAATACTATGAGGAGCTTAAGAAATTGATTCCGCCAGGTCTTTTGGATATGCTTAAAATACCCGGATTGGGTCCTAAGAAGGTCAGAGCTTTATATGACAGCCTGGGTATATCGACTATAGGAGAATTAAAGTATGCCTGCCTTGAAAACAGGCTTTCAAAGCTTCAGGGCTTTGGAGAGAAAACCCAGCAAAAGGTATTGGAAGGTATTGAAAACCTTGGGAAATATGCGGGACAGTACCACTTTCCTCATGCAAAGAGCCTGGCGGAAGAAATTATAAAGGCATTGAAGGAGAAAAATGCAGTAATAAGATGCAGTGAAGCCGGAAGCTTAAGGAGGAGGAAAGAAACCGTAAAGGACATTGATATCCTGGCTAGCAGCAATAACGGCAAAGAGGTCATGGAGCTTTTTACCTCGCATCCTCTTGTAATACAGGTTATTTCGAAGGGCGACACCAAATCCTCAGTTGTGCTCAAAGGCGGAATTGCGGCAGATTTAAGGGTTGTGGATGACAATGAGTACCCGTATGCGCTTCACCACTTTACAGGAAGCAAGGAGCACAATACCGCGTTAAGGCATATTGCCAGGCAGGAAGGTATAAAAATCAATGAATATGGCATTTTCAGGGGCGAAGAATTGATAAGGTGCAAAACGGAAGAAGACATATTCAAGGTTTTTGGGATGAGTTACATACCGCCTGAGCTTCGTGAAAACAATGGGGAGCTGGAAGCGGCAAGAGAAGGCAAATTGCCTGAATTGATAGAATACAAGGATATCAAGGGCATATTCCACGTACATACATTATATGGGGACGGTTTAAATACAATAGAAGAGCTCGCAGAGGCTTGTATTGACAGAGGATATTCATACATGGGGATAACTGACCACAGCCAATCGGCATACTATGCAGGCGGATTGAAAGAAGAGGATATCAAAATACAGCATGAAGAAATTGACAGGTTGAATAAGAAATATAAACATGCCGGTTTCAGGATATTCAAGGGAATTGAGCTGGATATTCTTCCTGACGGCAGCGTGGATTATGATGATAGGGTGCTTTCCTGGTTTGATTTTACGATAGCTTCGGTTCATACGGCATTGAATATGGATGAGGATAGGATGACCAGGAGGGTAATAAAGGCTATGAAGAATAAATATGTTACAATACTGGGCCATCCTACCGGAAGGCTTCTTTTATCGCGTGAGCCAATAAAAATAAATATGAGCGAAATAATTAAAACAGCAGCCGAAGAAAAAGTAATTATTGAAATTAACTCAAATCCGTACAGGCTGGACCTTGATTGGAGATACTGCAAAGCGGCAAAAGAAGCCGGGTGCAAATTTCTGATTTCGCCTGATGCGCATGGAATTAGTGGTATAGATGATATGGAGTACGGCGTTAATACAGCGAGAAAAGGATGGCTTGAAAAGGGAGATATTGTTAACACTATGAGCGCTGATGAAATATACCGGAGAATACGTTCATAATGTTATAGGGCAATAGCATTTAGAAGAACCAGGAGGTTGCGCATTAGCCAGATGTATCAATTCAAGCTGGAAAATGAGGAAATCATAAGCCTTTCAAGAAATGTTGCCAAAGAGAGTCATATTCCTCATACGCATGATTTTATAGAAATCGTGTATATTTGCGAAGGCAGCGGCACCCAGATGATTAATGACGATTCCTACCTTGTGAAGCGTGGGGATTTGCTTTTTATTAATTTTAGAGATGTGCATTCCTACTCAACCGATACGGGTATGGAATATATAAACTGCCTTATAAGCCCGGAATTTCTCAGTGAAGAACTGATCAACTCGAAAAATGCACTTGATATATTGACGCTTGCGATTTTCAGGGATTTTTACGATATTGCGGAAAAAATATGCCCCAAAATCTCTTTTCACGGCCTTGAAATGCTGGAAATAGAGGATGTTTTCAACCATATGATTGCCGAGTATGAAAAGAAAGCCCCCGGTTATATTGCTGTATTAAAGGGTTATGTCAATGTTTTGCTGGCAAAAATATTCCGGATTTTCAAAAAACCTGAGCTTGACAGTTTGACAACCGATTTAAACAAAATAACTCCTGAGGTGCTTCACTATATTAAAAAAAATTATAACAAAAAAATCACGTTGAAGGAACTTGCAAAGCATAGTTTTTACAATGCAGCCTATTTCAGCACCATATTCAAAGAGTGCTTTGGAAAGACGCCTCTTGAGTACATAAATGAGATTAGAATCGAAAAAGCAGTTCAACTGATGAAACAAACAGATTTAACCATAGAGGAAATCTGTCATCGAGTTGGTTACAGCAACAAAAAACACTTCTATAAAATTTTCCGGGATGCAACCGGAACGACTCCCAATAATTTCAGGAAAAATTTAAAATATTGAAATTGGCATGTTCGTACCCTTGATACCCCTGTATCTGTTTTACATTTATATACCTGAAAAAATGATACGATTTTCTAAAGATTGTATACTGATTTAACAGTTTCAAACCTGTAAAATAATAATTATAATTAAGAATGCAAGATAAGCTGCTGCCAATTGCAGCGAGGCGACAGTGCAATGAGTTTTTAAGGAGCAACTATTTAACAAATGGAGATGGAGGGGAAATGATATGATAAAGTTTAACCGCGAGACCTTAAGGGATAAAATCTATGCCTGCTGGATGGGGAAAAATATTGGTGGAACGATGGGAGCTCCGTTTGAAGGGAAACGGCAACTAAATGATATCCAGGGGTTCACTACGCCTAAAGGCACTATTTTGCCGAATGACGACCTTGATTTGCAGCTTGTATGGTTGAAAGCTATTGAAGACAGAGGCCCTTATAATTTAAATTCACAGATCCTGGGAGAATACTGGATAAACTTCATACCTCCCCACTGGAACGAATACGGTATTGGAAAGGGAAATATGAGAGCAGGCCTTCTGCCGCCTTTGTCGGGAGATTATCAGAATGATTGGAAGGATTCGAACGGCGCCTGGATCCGTTCCGAAATATGGGCGTGTCTTGCCCCGGGATGCCCGGATATTGCAATAAAATACGCTATTGAGGATGCATGTGTGGACCACGGCATGGGCGAGGGAACATATGCGGAAATATTTACCGCTGCTGTTGAGAGCGCCGCATTTGTGGTTGATGATATCCGGGAACTGATTAACATAGGCCTTTCCAAGATACCGGCAGAATGCCGGATTGCGCGAAGCATAAACCTTTTAACCGAAGCCTATGATAAAGGGGTTGACTGGAAGACCGCCCGCAACCTGTTGGTTGAAGACAGTCAAGACCTGGGCTGGTTTCAAGCTCCGGCAAATGTGGCATTTACAATGCTTGGAATGCTGTATGGAGAAGGCGATTTCAAGAAATCAATGATTTATGCAATAAATTGCGGTGATGATACCGATTGTACGGCAGCTACTCTCGGTTCATTATTCGGTATAATGTACGGGTCAAAGATAATCCCCAAAGATTGGAGCGATTATATCGGAGATCAAATAGTAACAGTAGCTGTCGATAGAGGCTCTTACCATGGATTGCCGCGCACGTGCACCGAATTGACGGAACGTGTGCTTTCAATGATACCTGTAATGCTGAAAGCCAATAATGCAAATGTTATGATTTACGATGGGGAAGATTGCTTTGATGAGGTTTGTATCGACGACTTTAAACAATCCTCGGTTGGGAAGAAATTATGCGCTCGTTCAGGCAAGTCTTACTCGGTAGATTTCATCTATGCAAGGGCAATGGTGGAATTCATTGATGATCCTGTCATTGAGCCGTTTGGAGAACTAAATGTTAAAATCACGTTTTTTAATCAAATGCCGGATTCCAAGCATATAAACCTTCGGTGGCTGCTGCCCGACGGATGGAGCATAGGGGGCAGAAAAGATGTATTCCTGAAAAGCGTCAGCCCGGACAACAGACCTGACGGTACTGTCAAGGCAATAACTGTGAGCATTACAGCAGGAGAAACGGTTCAACCTGTTAATCGGATTATACTGGAAGCATCCTGCACGGGAAGACCTTCGGTAGGGCTTATTCCTATCACAATACTGGGATAACAAATAATTAAGGGGACGTACATTTTTTGTCAACTTCTTAAAGGAATAGGGGACGGTCCTTTTTAGAGAATAGAGAGAGAATAGGGGACGGTCCTTTTTTGTCAACTTGTTTATAAGGAGCAATAAATTTTAAGGGAGCAATCAGAGATGAAGCATGAATTTAAAAACAAGAGAAATAAAGAGTTATAGAGAGTAACATAAATATATTTTCGCAAAACCGAGTTGAACACGGACAAGATTAGTATTGTATAGTAGACTTGGGGAGGTAGGTAATCAAGTCATGAACAATACTAACAGAACATTTTCAGGTAGGACATTCAGTCCTGAAGATATAGAAATGATAAAATGGGTGAGGGAGACATATCCGAAGTTGTCCAGACATGAATTAGCAGCCACGGTATGTGAGTTAATTGGGTGGACAACTCCAGCCGGGAATGCGAAACGAATACAATGTGTGGCATTTTTAGAGGAACTGGAAGCTGAAGGGGTTATACAACTACCGCCAATCGATACCACAAAACGAAAAAAATGCGAGGTAAGGAGAAAAGAACACGAATTTGACACATGCGAGCGAAAAGGTGAAGTAAGTGATTACGAGCCTATCAGGCTTGAGATTGCAAGGCCGGGAGAAAATTTAAAACGTTGGCGTGCGTATGTAAACCGGTATCATATACTTGGAGACAAATGGGTATTTGGTTCCCGGCTGCAATACTTTATAAAATCAGGAGAAATAGAACTAGGCTGCATACAGTTTTCGGCATCAGCCTGGGCGTTGGAAGAGAGGGACAGGTGGATAGGCTGGACGGTAGAAGACAAGAAAGCACGACTTCACCTGATAGTAAATAACAGCCGGTTTTAATTTTTCCGTGGATACACATCCGGAATCTTGCAAGCAAGGCATTATCTTTGGCAGTAAAGCGAGTGAAAAGAGATTGGCTACGAGAATACTGTTATGCACCTATACTATTGGAGAGCTTTGTAGATACAGAAAAATATAAAGGGATATCGTATAAAGCTGCGAATTGGATTTATGTTGGGGAGACTAAAGGGATTGGTCGTAGCGGTGGAAGAAAAAGAACTCTTTCAAGGAAATTGATCTTTGTATATCCATTAGAGGATGACTTCAGAGCTTACCTTAAGGGGGAGAAGCCATATAAGGTGGTGAATCCTGATGAGTAAGCGTGAAGAATGGCTAATAAGGAAGCAGCAAGCACAAGAGAGTAAATTACAGCAACTAAGAGCCGCAGGGATTGCATTTAAGGTAAAGTATGAGAAAAAACCTAAAAAACAGTCTATACCCAATAGATTGAGCGATTTAACAACTCCGGAGGAAGAAAAGGAAGAATGTCAGGAAACGGTGGAAGCAACATTGAAGGTATACCGGCAGCTGCTGCCGGGATTGCTTTGTCGGCTAAAGCACATAGAGGATCCAAGGAATCCTGTGAAAATAAAACACAAGCTTACGGTATTAATGGTATATGGAATCTTGTTTTTCGTTTACCAGGTATCATCAAGGCGTGAGGCAAATAGGGAGATGAGCAAGCCGATATTTTATGAGAACCTGAAAGCAATGTTTCCGGAGCTTGAGACCTTACCTCATGCGGATACGCTTGCGAGGCTTTTGGAAAGAATAAAGGACTGTGAGAGAAAAGCCTTTTACCGTCTTGCAGAAAAGATAAAGAAGAGATTCCCAAGGCTAAAGATAGCAGTGGTGTTGGATGGACTTTATGCATGCGGACCTGTAATCAGGTTATGCAGGCAGTATAAGTGGGATTACATGATAGTACTAAAAGAAGATGCTTTAAAGGAAGTATGGAGAGAAGCTACAGGCCTGATGCGTTTGGAACCAAAAAATACTCTGACATGCGTATGGGGAGATAGAATCCAG
>JABUEW010000142.1 GCA_013314855.1 Bacillota bacterium
GACTCTAAGACTTCATCAACATCGATATTTGCAGCTATCAGGATATCTTTGATGAATTCCGCCCTGGTGACATATACAGTATTGTCCATCCCGAGCGATGCGACAGGCACGCCGATAACAATTAAAATGGCCAGTAAAACACATATTTTTTTCATATGAAATCCTCCAAAAACTTTTATTTTGCAGTGCTGTTATGATTATATCATCTAAATAATCCCAATAGAACCTTATATAATAAATTATGGAACACTATGAATATAATATCATCGGTGTTTAAGAAGAAGAAAGGAACAAGTAGTTGTCGGAGAAGGAAAAGTGTATAATAGAAGTGCATAGATGGATCGCACAGAGACAAATTTTAATAACTTCGACGCTATAACCAATTTCGGCGAAAAGGGAGAATAACTGCATGAAGAAAGAAGAAAAGGTCTATGATACTTTAGACAAATTGGATATTGCGTATTGTATTAATGAGCACCCGGCAGTCTATACAGTGGAGGAGGCACAGGGTCATTGCAGCAGCATACCCGGCACCCATTGTAAGAATCTTTTCTTAACCGACACTAAAGGCAGAAGACACTACCTGATTGTAATGAGAAATAATAAGAAACTGGATATTAAAAAACTGGCAGAGCGAATAGGGGAAAAGGGGTTGAAATTCGCTTCTGAAAGAAGACTAAAGGAATATCTCGATTTAACTCCTGGTTCCGTTTCACCGTTCGGTGTTGTAAACGATATAAACAATGAAGTTATTGTTGTATTAGATGAAGAGTTAAAGGACTCAAAACAGATAAATTTCCATCCCAACATCAACACGATAACTTTGACGCTGAAATATGAGGATTTTGAGCGTTTCCTGGAACAATGCGGAAATCAAGTCATTTACCTGGATATATAGTAATATACATGCACTACAGACATGGGGGATATAGAACAAAAGCATACGGGGAGATCCCGTATGCTTCAGACTATTATGTGAGTGTTTAAAAGAGTTTTATAATTTTCTCCCTGGAATTGGTTATGTGATTTTTCATTTCACTGACTGTTTTCTCAACATCATGTTCCCTTACAGCCCGAAGTATTCTCCCGTGCTCGGCTATGCTGTCCTGCATTGCATGGGAACCGTCATAGAACTTTGCAACCAGGATATCCATTTGCCCCTGTATGCTGTTGAGAGTATGAATCAACCGCGAGTTGTTCGAATGTTTGCCGAAGACCTTATGAAAGGCCAAGGCGTAATCCATGAACATATCAAAGTTTTGCATTCCATAGCTCTCCTTCTGCTTTAATATGCAACCTTCCAGATCGTCAATAATAGCGTTGATGTCAGAAACCTCAAAGGACAGTTTGATTGCGTGGCATTCAAGGAGCATGCTTATCTCGCAAATTTCAATTACATCCTTGGGAGTTATTTCGATGATTTTTACACCCTTGTTGGTCTCAAACTCAACAAGCATTTCTTTTTCCAAACGCTGTAGCGCCTCCCGGACCGGCGTCTGGCTGACCTGTAGATCATCTGCCAGTCTGGTTATACTGACTCTTTCACCACACTTGATTCTCTGGTGCGTTATGGAATACCTCAGGTATTGGTAGACCCTTTCGGTCAGGCTTTCCTGCATATTTTTGATCTGAAACGGGTTTGAGTAATCGGCCATATGCCTGCACCCCATTTTGTCTCTAAAATCATTTGCTTTTGAAAATATTGTTTTACCACTACGATTATAAAATACTGGTGAAGATTATTCAATAAATGCTTGCAAACCCGAAAACTATCTATATATGATTTTCTCTGCGGTTTGATACGCGCATTCGGTTGGTGTTATCGATAACTCCTTTGCTTTATTCAGGTTATTCCAGGTGTTCTTCGTACAGATGCGCTCAATCTTGGGCAATATATGTTTTATATCGGCCTTGTCCTGGTTCACGTATTCTTCCCATCCGGCAAGGACACCCGCTATATTGTGCCACCAGGCGCACTGGAATAAGATGCCATGCTTATCCAGCAGTCTTGCCAGTTTATACTCTTCTTCCTGGCTGCTTGCCTTGAGTTGGTTGTTTGCAGCACCCAGGATGATGGAAAACTTCATCTTAGGTATGCGTTCCTCCGTGATAATACCCCCTACCGCCGCAGGTGAAAATATATCTGCCTCAACGTAGTATATGTTGTCTATATCCACAACTTCTATATCTTTATCAGGAAATTTATTTTTTAACGCGGCTATTCTTTTATCATCCGCATCACACACGATTAGCTTCGCATCTTCAACCAAAAAGTGTTCAACGAGCGGCATCCCTACAGCCCCTAAGCCCTGAACTGCGATTTTTCTATCTTTGAGCGAGTCGCTCCCCAGTTTAAATTTTGCCGCCTGCTTAACTGCCAGATATACTCCATATGCAGTGGGTGTGCCTGTCGGACCGAGGGGTCCCTTAGGTCCGCCTGTAATATTCAAGGTGAAATTTTCCTTCATTACGTCAGCCAGTTCTGGGGGGTATCCCATATCAGGACCCGTAAACGACCTTGTCCTGTCCAGTGCGTATGAAAGAAACCCTATTTCCTCCATATCCTCCAGGTCTACCGGTCCGGAATGAACGGTGGTTTTGCATCCCCCGTAAGGTATTTCTGCAGCTACGTTTTTAAAGCTCATTGCCCTGGCCAGATTCAAACCGTCGATAATGACTTCGAATTCTTCATCCTTGTAGTCGTGACGGCGGATTCCTCCCGATCTTATGGCTTGGCTGCGGTTATTTATACCGTATATTACACTGTGCATATTGCTCATAAATCTAATGTCTTTCTCCCTATAATAAAAGCAATCCATACCGAAGTGTTTTCCCTTCCTGAGTAAACCTATCACATCCTCCAGGTACTCCAATAGCTCATATTTTCTGAATAGGTTTCTTACCTGGGGATCGTTAAGGTATACCGCATCATTGGTAAGTATGCTCTCAGAATAGAAATCTTTGTTGTACCTGCTCCATTCTATGTCGTCGTTCCACTCTTTTGCTGCAAAGACCCACGATTTATCGGTCTTCCAGTCATACCGGATTTTTAGAGTTGTCAGGCCTTCGTCAATCAACGGAGTAAAAATACTTCTTTTCAACTTGTAAACCCCCTTTGTACGATATAGTTGTAATCAAATCACGGCTTTTTAGCCGGACTGAAAATGTGTAATGCGGTTACAGGTCAGTGAAGCTACTATTCTAATTCCTATATTATATATTATATATTATATATTATATATAATATATAATATATAATTAATTCTACAGTAGGTACGATATTCCTTCAATCAATATTAGAATTTTTATAGCCTGTTAAAAATTTTATTATTATTGAAGTTGGAAAATTATTGACTCTAAACGACTAAGGTAGTATATTAAGAATAATAATCTAATATACGTGATGTATACAACAAATTTAAAACAAAAATTTTAATAATATTAAAATAATTTAGGAACTGTATCTAAATACATATTAAAATACTCAAATGGTCGAAGTACCTCATATAAGGTTTGGTACTAAAACAACAGGCATTGAAGATGGGAGTTGAGGCCATGAAAGATCAAATAAGCCGGTCGTCGGCAGATGTGTATGAGGTTTTAAAACAAAGGATAATTTCCCTTGAATACCCTCCCGGATATATTCTAAATGAAGTGGACATTGCAAATGAGTTTAGTCTAAGCAGAACCCCTGTGCGTGAAGCGTTTCAGAAACTTCAAAATGACAGATTCTTAAATATTGTGCCAAGAATAGGCGCCCAGGTCGCCTTAATCGATTTCAGGATGCTCAAGCACGCCTTCGAAGTAAAGAAGGAACTGGACGGAATGTGCGCGAGATTGGCGGCTCAGAGGGCAACACATGAACGCATCAATGAGCTTGAAAGAATAATCACTAGGCTTAAAGACTACGATCAGGACAAGGACTACCTGAAGATAATAGAAGATGACCTTAACTTCCATATAGTTATTTGGGAACTCAGTCAAAATCCGGTTTTGATCGAAATACTGGAAACACTTCATACACAAGCGGAGAGATTATGGAATTATACACAGCAGAAGGTAACGAATATCAACGGCTTCATAGATACCTTCGAATTAATAACTCAGGCCTTAAAAGAAGGCGATAAAGAGAAGGCCGAGTATTATGCTCGAGCACACGTCGAGGCCTTTGTAGATCAAGTGAAAAATGAATTGCTATAGGCGGAGGGGGTTTCAGTTATAGTGGATAAGGGTATAGCATTAAAAATACTAAAAGAGCATACTTTTAAGACTATAGGCTGTACTGATCCCATAGCAGCCGGCCTGGCCGCGGCCAGGGCCTATAAAGAAATCGGTGGAGATATTAAGAGGATAGTAGTAATAATGGACAAAAACGTTTACAAGGATGCTATATCCGTTGGTATACCCGGAACTATGAGAAGCGGACTGGCCCTAGCCGTTGCTCTATCCGTACTATACGGGAATCCGGATGATGGTCTGGAGCTACTGAAAGGAATAAACAAAGACAATATACAGGCTGCAGAGGAATTTGCTAAGAGCCATGAAATCTGTTTCGGTCTGAAAGAGAATGTCAATGGGATATATGTCGAAGCCACCGTCGAAACATCCAACGGGCAGGCCAGAGCCTTAATACGAAACAGTCATGGCAATATAGTTGAAGTATGTGTGAATGGCGAAGTGAAGAACTCATATGCAATAAATGAAAATATTTCCGACCCCGTAATGGCTCTCAAGAATATTTCAGATGTTACTATAGATGATATTTTGCAGTTTGTTCAGGAAGTGGATATTCAAGACATAGATTTTTTACTGGATGGAGTAAGGGTGAACTTAAATGCATCGGAAATGGGGGAGAAGGAGAGAGCAGGTTTAGGCACGGGAGCTTTTTATTCGGAATTGATTAGAGATGGCATCCTCAGTGATGACATTATCAATAATATAAAGCGCAGGGTCGGAGCTGCCGCTGACGCAAGAATGGCAGGAATCGATGTTCCGATATTCGGATGTTTTGGGAGCGGCAATCATGGTATAACCTTATTTATTACAATGGGAATGATGGGAAGGCATCTCAAGGCTGATAGAGAACAGCTTGCTAGGGCTTTAGCCGTTGCGCTCCTGGTGGTTGGAATCATCAAAACCAGAACTGGCATACTTACTCCCCATTGTGGGTGCTCCGTAGCAGCCGGAACGGGTGCGGCAGCAGGCATTGCATATATGCTGGGTGGAAGCAGCAGTCAAATTAGAAATGCGGTACATCTGATGATGGCAAACCTGACAGGGATGATTTGCGATGGTGCCAAATACGGATGTTCACTTAAGATGGTAACCGCCGCCGGTACTGCTGTAGAAAGCGCTTACCTGGCAATGAAGGGAGTCCAGGTACCGGGGAACAACGGAGTTGTCGGATATACTCTCGGAAAAACGATGGATAACCTCAGAACCATTACCGAGAAGGGAATGGGAAACGTTGACATGGCGGTCCTGGATATATTGCTAAACCTGTGATTTAGATCTTGAGTAGCGCTAACTGGCAAACAATATATTAAGAGAGAAAATACATCTCAGCAATTCCTGTTATCAAAGCGAAGAAACATTTTCGCCGGGCGCAACCAGAACGAAAATGTTTCCTCTGGGGTAATACATACCACCTATCTTTATATTAGCATATTGTGGATTGACGTACAAATAACATATTTGGAAACGTCGGTCGGATTAATATGTATTACCCCCGTATATACTCAAACATTTAGGAGGTGGGATGAAACAGGCACACTATCTTAAAATCATTCCAAAAAATAAGGGGGTAATCAAATGTCAAAAGAATTTGAAACCACTAACGGGAAAGCCCGGGAATCCTGGGCAAATAAGTTTGGTTTCATCATGGCAACCGCAGGCTTTGCGATTGGATTGGGCAATATATGGAGATTTCCATATATGACCGGTATGAACGGTGGAGGAGCCTTCCTTTTAGTTTATCTGCTCGTTTGTCTAATAATATGTATTCCACTGTTTACAGCAGAAATCAGCCTTGGCAGAAAAACGCAGTTGACCCCAATCGAAGGTATGCGCAAGCTTACTAAAAAGGGAGGGGTCTGGACACTAATCGGCTGGTTCGGTGTTATTTCGGCATTAATAATTATGTCGTATTACCTGATGATTATGGGATGGATTTTAGCTTATCTGTTTAAAATTGTATCCGGCCAGTTTACAGGTGTGTCGGCTGAGCAGATCGGTGCAGCCTTTGGTAATTTCATTGCACAGCCTGTTCCGGTCGCTGCTTATACGCTGGCAGTAATAGTAATGCTCGGTTTGATTGTAACCCGGGGGCTCAAAGACGGTATCGAGAAATCGTGTAAGATTATGATGCCTCTGCTGTTTGTATTTTTGATAGCACTGGCGATAAGGTCTCTAACATTCCCGGGCGCGCTGGCCGGGTTAAAATGGTATCTGACCCCGGATATTTCCAAAATAAATGCAAACGTGGTGTTGGCGGCCCTAGGCCAAGCCTTTTATTCAATAGGCGTTGGGATGGCCGCAGCGTATGTTTACGGCAGCTACCTGCATCCTACCGAAAGTGATGTTCCGGGTGGGGCAGCTACAATTGTTGCCTTTGATACTCTAGCTGCTTTTATTGCAGGCTTGGTAATCTTTCCGGCACTTTTTGCCTTCGGATTAGAGCCCAACGCTGGAGCAGGGTTGCTGTTTGTAACCATGACAAACCTGTTTTCACAAATACCCGGTGGAAGTCTGTTCGGTGGAGCGTTTTTCTTTCTCGTGATGCTGGCAGGCCTGACCTCCGGTATAGGCCTGCTTGAAGCGGTAGTTGCTTCCGTTATCGATTCATATAATATCAGCAGGAAAAAGGCGGTGTGGGGATCCTTGGCAATCATGTTCGTATTGGGCATACCAACCATATTGTCTTGCGGGCCCTGGGCAAATGTGCTGCTATTTGGCAAAAATTTCTTTGACCTGGCCGACTATGTATCGGGTAACGTATTGTTAACAGCAGGAGCTTTGCTTCTGGCGATTTACACAGCCTTTGTATGGAAGTTTGAAAACTTCAGAGATGAAACAAATATCGGCGCAGCCGGTTTCAAGGTTGCCAACTGGTGGAAACCCTTTGTAACTTATCTAATTCCAGTGGCAGTATTCCTAATAATGGTTAGAGGTCTGGGGATTTTCTAATCGGTATTGCCTGATAAGTGAATCCTACTAAGAGAAGGGGGAATTACCTGTGAATAGCCTTGAGTACAGAGAATGGGTCAGCAAACACGTAGAAATCGGTAAAGAGGTCCTTTACCTTACTCGCGATGAATGTGTAAACATTGGGTTAACTGAAGAGGATATACTGGAGCTTACTGAGAAAGCGCTGGTGGCGCATGGGAAAAAGAATGTGGAGATGCCGGCAAAAATCGGTCTGCATCCGCTTAAAGACACGCTCATGCATGCTATGCCCGCTTATATTCCGGAGGTGTTTGCCTGCGGCATTAAGTGGGGAGCTTGCTTCCCAGCGAACAGAGAAAGGTTTGGCCTGAACCAGACATCCGTGCTGCTCGTGTTTAACGATAGCGAATCGGGTTGGCCCTTGGCAATAATGGATGCATCCTGGATTACCGAGAAGCGGACACCGGCAGTATCCGTAATAGCTGCAAAGTATCTGGCAAAGGCTGATGCAAAAACCTTTGGCATGATAGGCTGCGGTGTGCAGGGTAGAGCCCATGTCAAAGTGATTTCGCATGTCCTTCGCGGTCTGGAAAAAATCTATATCTATGACGTATACCGACCTGCGATGGATAGATTGGTAGAAGACCTACAGCCAGAAGTAGAAGCTGAAATAATAAAAGCAGGATCTTACGAAGAACTAGCCAAGAACAGTGAAGTCATTGCATCAGCTGCGATTATATCAGCAAAACCCGAGCCAAAAATAAAGGATGAATGGATTTCCAAAGGACAAACGATAATAATGTGCGACTGTCACTCGTTATACGAGGATGTGACGATGAAAAGGGCAGACAAATATTTATGTGACAGCATCGAACAGCACGAACTTCTAATCGGTTACGGGTACTACCCCTATGGCCTACCCGAAATATATGGAGAGACAGGGGAAGTGGTTGCGGGCTTGAAAAAGGGCAGAGAAACAAACGACGAATTGATTGTATGTAACAATGTAGGAATGGCGGTAGAAGACATGATGATGGCCAGGGCAGTATTCGATAGGGCACTTCAAAAGGGAGTGGGCAGAAAACTTCCTCTATAATCAAAATAGGCTTCAAGATTTAAATCACTTCAGATAAGGCAATCACCGCCTCTGTAAGTGTATCTCTTAATGTTGCTGCAGGGGCTGTGATAAGTTTTATCATTCAATTATTACCATAAATTGTAAGACGATACAGCTAATCCGAATGGAAAGATGATTTCTATTATAAAGGCTAATAAATGGAGGTATGAAAATGAATAACCTTGAATACCGGAATTGGGTGTTACAGCACTTGAATATTGGTAACGAGATACTATATTTGAGTATGCAGGACTGTAAAGACACAGGGCTAACCGAGGAAGAGATTCTTGATCTTACCGAAAGGGCATTGGTCGCATATAGCAAAAGAGAGGTGGAGATGCCGGCAAAAATAGGCCTGCACCCTCAGCCGGATTCTTTAATGCATGCCATGCCGGCCTATCTGCCAAAGGAATACGCTTGCGGGATTAAATGGGGCAGCAATTTCCCTACGAACAAAGAAAGGTTCCCTGATATTACCCCAACGAATTGCCAGGTTATATACAACGACCCTGAAACGGGTTTGCCTCTGTCAATTATGGATGCATACTGGATAACCGAGGTAAGGACACCTGCAGTTTCGCTTGTGGCTGCAAAGTATTTGGCAAACCCTGATGCTAAAAGCTTTGGGATGATAGGATGTGGCATCCAGGGTAAGGCCCATATAAAAATGGTGGAAATGGTATTGAAAAAGCTTGAAAAGATATATGTTTATGATATCTACGAATCCTCTATGGATAGACTGATTGAAGAATTACAGGCAAAAGTGAACGCCAGGATAGTTAAAGCAAAATCCTATGAAGAGCTGGCAAAGAACTCGGAGGTTATCGCGTCAGCTATACCTATAGCGCATAAGCCTGAGCCCAAGGTTAAAGATGAGTGGATTTCCAAAGGCCAAACGCTAATTACGTGTGACTGCCACTCGGTATATGAAGATGCCGTATACAAGCGTGCTGACAAGTACCTGTGCGATAGCATTGAACAGCACAAGCTCCTGGAGGGCTATGGATACTACCCCTGGGGCTTGCCGGAGATTTACGGTGAAACCGGTGAGGTACCTGCGGGTTTGAAAAAGGGCAGGGAAAATAAGGAAGAATTAATTGTGAGCAACAATGTAGGAATGGCTGTTGAAGATATGATGGTGGCAAGAAGGATTTTTGACAGGGCCATTGAAAAGGGATTGGGAATCAAGCTTCCGCTTTGGGATAGAACCAAATGATGGCTTGTATATAGGTCTTTTTGCTGGTTCTGAATATTTCTCAAACATAAAAATAAGGCAAACCTCTTAGAGAACTATCATAGCCGGGTTCATTTTCAATATAAATAAAGGATTGCCCCTAAGTGGCGGGCAATCCTTTATTATGGTGCGCCCGGCATGGGCGCAGTCTAACGGGTGCAAGTCCCGAGTGCGGCCTTGTAGCGGCAAGCACATAGCCAAGGGCAAGGGTGTCGGTCATGAGGCCGAATCTAAAGGAAGCCGGCGGCAAACCTCTGGTCTGACGAACAGAAATCACATTAGGCAATCTCTGTGGGTAAGGCTGCCATACAAGTGATGGAATAAAACACAGAAAACTTCGAAGAGAAGGCTATCTGCAAAAAGTACCTGCGGAACAGGGAGGATATGCAGAAGCGTGCGCTCCATCGAGGATAACTGAAAACAACGTCGCCAATGCATACT
>JABUEW010000143.1 GCA_013314855.1 Bacillota bacterium
TAAAAAAAATTCTTGGTCAAGTAAAAAAATGAGCTATTATACTACAACTTTTTGTCAAAAATAAAAGCCCGCAATCGCTTTATTTTAAACGGTTGTGGGCTTATTTACACTAATTTTGCTGTCAAACCCAGGATATATACTATAATATTTACAACTGAAAATATCAAGTTAAGTTTGTGTCAAGTTTGTGTCAAGTAGAAGTTTGCAATTTTTTTGTTAAAAAATTACCTCGCATAAATTAATCTGTGTGCATGGTATTGGAAGATGAAGCAGCGTAAAGGTGCCAAAAAAGCAATTTTAGCTCTTGCCAGGAAGCTACTAGTAATCATATACACTATGCTTAAAACTGATACACAGTATAACGAAAGTTATTTTGAATTACGCAGAGTTCAAACCGAGCAGAAACGAATTACTAGTCAAAACACCACCAGGCAAGTGTATACAATTATACTTGCTTAGGGTAGTATTGGCCTTTTTCAGGGTTAGTATATTAAGTTGCCAAGGAGCAAGCCTTCGCAAGTGCCTTCGAAGCCTTGAAAGGAATTATCCCATTTTCGTAGTAAAGCATATAATTTGAACAAAGTATACAGATTGTTATATTTTGGACAAGGGAAAATTCGTTATTCACGACTTTTTTAAAAAATATGATTTAAATACTTTTCTTCTGATAAATGTATAGAATTAAGTAATGTATAGAATTAAGTATAAAAATAAAAAATATTTTTATCTAAGGAGTGATTCAAGTGGATCAACATATTAACAATTCTCAAAATGAAGTAAGACTGGGTTTTATTGGTTTAAGCGGTCGTGGGACAGGTCTCCTAGAAATTGTTTTATCAATGGATGATGTTGATGTCCCCGCAGTATGTGAACTATACGATGATAGGTTACAAAGGGGTATCGAGCTAGTTGAATCTTCAGGGAGAGAAAAACCTGAAGCATACAAAGATTATAAAAAGCTATTAGATCGTGAAGACATTGACGGAGTAATAATCGCCACATCATGGACTACTCATGTTGAAATTGCTATTGCAGCTATGAAAGCAGGAAAGTATGCCGGTATGGAAGTCGGTGGTGCAACATCAATAGAACAGTGCTGGGATTTAGTAAAGGCCTACGAAGAAACCGGCATGCCTTGTATGATGCTTGAGAACTGTAATTACGGCAGGGTAGAAATGGCTATATTAAACGAGGAAGCGAATGTTCGGCAGGAAGCAGTAGAAAGTCAAATCGTAGTATTCAGGCGGATGCTTCCGACGATATTAAAGGGAATATCGAATATAAAGGATCCGAGGCGAAAAGGAAGTGTAAATCATAAAATGAGGGTATTGATGCTTTATGGGATATTTATGTTTGTATATCAGATAGTATCAAGGCGAAAGGCGAATGAGAAGATGACCAAGCCGGAGTTTATGGAGAGCATGAAGGCCGTATTTCCGGAGATAGATACAATACCAATCAATAATAAAGCAAACCTGATATTTCAATTTAAATATATGCAGTATGTGAAATTATGTAAATATAAAAATTTACACTTATTAGAAATATTTCATAAAACGGTTTTAACTTTGCGTGTGAAATGTTTATTTATGAGCTTTCCCTTACTATCAAACGTGTATCAACAATATCGTGGATATACTTGCCATCAAAGTTACTATTTATCCTCTTTAAAACGATGTCAAATGCTCTTTTTGACATTCTGCCTTTGTAGTTACCGACAGAGGTCAACGGGAAAGGGAATAAATATCTCGACTGTATGTTGTCAAAACCGACAACGGCTATATCTTGAGGCACCCTATAACCCAGCTTATGAAGGGCATAGATTGCTTCCCATGCGATCAGGTCACTGAATGCAAAAATGCCTGTAAAGCCTATCCCCTCATCCAATAGCTTCCGGATCACATGTCTGCAGTCTCCCAGGGTCACCGGTATCTCATGAACAAGCTTTTCGTCATATTCAATACCGCTTTCCGCCAATGCTCTTCTATAACCTTCCAGACGTTCCCTTGCGCTGGATATATAAGCTGGGCCGTTGAGTAATAAAATCCTCCTGTGTCCTCTCTTGATAAGGTGTCTGGTAGCAAGATATCCGCCTTGGATGTCGTTACATATTACATAATCCGTATCAATATCCGCAAAATATCTCCCAATAAGAACAAAGGGCACTCCCGTTTTCTTCAGTAATTCAATATTTGCTTTGCTTTTCTGCGTGGGGCAAATAATAATTCCGTCTACTTTCTTGCTCAACGCCGAGTAGACGGCTTGTTCCTCGATTTTAGGGTCCTCATCGGTATTAAGGATGATGGTGCTGTACTTGTGTTTTCGCGCATTCTTTTCAATTTCTTTTACAATTATGGAGAAATGAGGGTTGGAAATGTCCCCCAAAATCACGGCAATAGTCCTGGTATATCCAGACCGAAGTGAACTTGCAACAGAATTGTTGATGTATCCCATTTCTTTCGCGGTGTCCTGGATCATTTTCCTGGTAGCAGCAGAGATATCCTCTTTGTCTTTTAACGCCCGTGAAACGGTATTAATTGAATAGCCTGTCTTCTTCGCAATATCCTTCAATGTGACCTTGTACAACGACGACACATCCTTTAATTCCCTGCTTAAAGTCAATTGTAGCATCCGGTGATTGTACTGTCAACGCCGCCGCAAGATACCAGATACCACAAATTCTTACAACAATAAATGACTTTCATATAAAGATTTCCCGAATAGCTTTCCTCGCAAAACCGGGATTACAATATGCTGCACATAATATTAAACCTTTCAAAAGCCTTCGTGTAGAATCGCGGTTCTTGCCTTTCATCAAAGCTTGGTCGGTACTCCTTGCCAACCATCGGGTATTTGGCTCCCGTAAAGGGGTTATAAGGCAATAGTTCCACTTTTTCTAAGTTGGATGCATCCTTTAACAGCATCGCAGTTTTTTCCATATTATCAATCGTGTCATTAATGCCTGGTATTAACGGAATCCTAACAATAAAGGGCTTCCCGGATTCTTTAAGATGGCCCAGATTCTCCAGTATCAGCCGGTTATCTACCCCTGTCAAACGTTTATGCTCTCCTGAATCCGTATGCTTTATGTCGAACAATATTAAATCTGTAAGAGTCACCACCTGCAAGAAAACATCCGGTCTGCCATATCCTGAAGTCTCTACCACCGTATGCATCGGCTTGATTTCCTTTAATAGGTCAACGAGAAATTCAGGTTGTGCAAGGGGTTCACCACCAGAAAGTGTGATCCCCCCTCCGTTTTTTTGTAGAAATTCTTCCCTTTTTTTCAGTTTTGTAGCCAGTTCCGTAGAATCTACGGTTTCACCGACGATTTTTATAAGCCCCCGGGGACACACTTTTGTGCAAAGGCCAAATGGCCGGCATTCTTCATGTGTACATCCCTGCCTGCACTTCCCACAGTTTATACAGGACGCTTTTCTCACCATCAACTCTGGCCAGAATGAGAGTCCTTCCGGGTTATGGCACCAAACACATCTCAAGGGACAGCCCTTGAAGAATACCGTAATGCGTATACCCGGGCCGTCATGCACCGTAAATTCCTGGATGTCGAAAATAATTCCTTTTGCCATACTTGCCACCTTTAATGCCCTGTTCCAATCAAGATGATAATTCCCCAGTCAGCGCCACAACCGATGCAGGCGGCAGTACAATCACAGGCTCCCTGTCAGAAAGCTCGATTTCCTGGACAACCGGTTTTACATTGTCTGGTTGTTCGAAGTTGTTGTACATATGCGGATCCGCAGAATTCATCGTTACTTTGGTGTATGATCCTCCAAACCTGGCACCGTAAAAATCAATTCTTACTTCAGCCTCTTCCGAATAATGGCAGTTGGCGAGGGTCAAGGTCAACCTTTTGGCCTTTATAGAAGCGGAACAGGATATCCTTTCTACTTGTTTTTCTTCATTTTTCGCTGTCAAATATTTGACCGTACCTGCATCAACCAGCACTCTGATAGCCTCTCCCCCCTGGTGGCCCTTATACATGTCAAATACATGATAGTTCGGCGTCGCCACCAGTTTGTCCCCAGATGCCAGGAAGAGCGAATGCAGGTTGTTTACTAACTGCGCCACATTGGCCATTATTA
This sequence comes from Bacillota bacterium, assembly GCA_013314855.1. NCBI lineage: Bacteria > Bacillati > Bacillota > Bacillota bacterium. Next base: position 4,107 of record JABUEW010000143.1, read on the forward strand.
CCTTGTCACAGTGATTATTGAATATGTTCAGCGTAATGGCAGCAACAAGCGCATCACGCATTGTGCTCTGCTGCTCGAAAAGGTTTTCACCTCTAGAAGGCCCTGAACCATCAGGATGCCAGCATCCCCATTCGTCGACGATTATACCGATCCGTCTTTGAGGATCGTAGGAATCCATCAAAGCACGCTGCTCGCATATGATTCTCTCCATATAAGCCGCTTTGTCCAGCAGCTCATACCACTGATCCTGGCTGAATTCCAGGGCATTCCCTGCCGTTCCGCAATAATAATGGATTGAGTAACCATTTATGATATCATTAAATGATGGATGTGTTACATCCTTAAGCTTGTTAAAAAAACGCCGTGACCAATTCAAATCATTACCGACTGGGCCGCAAGCAATAAGATTAATCCGTTCTTTATCGAGATGTTTCACAATGCTGGCGTACCTTCTGAACTCAAAGCAGTAATCCTCAGGGGTCATGTTGCCGCCATTCCCCCAGTTTTCATTTCCTATTCCCCAGAAAACCACGTTGAATGGCTCCGGGCTGCCGTTTTTCTCCCTCAATCTGGCCAATGTGGTGCTTCCTTGCGGATAGTTGCAGTACTCTACCCAATTCCTGATTTCCAGGGGCGTCAATGTAGTCACATTCGCAGCAAAATAGGGTTCTGCACCCACAAGTCGGCAAAAATCAACAAACTCATGTGTTCCCACTTCATTTTTTTCTAATCTTCCGTCCCACCCATACCAGAAGTTTGCTGTAATAGGGCGTTCCTCCCTTGGTCCTATTCCGTCCCTCCAGTTATATGTTTCGGCAAAACAGCCACCAGGCCACCGAATAACGGGAGGTTTGATTTTCCGCAGCATTTCCACCAGGTCCTTGCGAAAACCGCGGATATTCGGTACTTGAGATTTCTCGCCAACCCAGATCCCATCGTAAATCACACCGCCGATGTGCTCGATAAAATGCCCATAAATATTGCGATTTATTACACCGATTCTTTCCGGTACGACCACGCATATTCTATACATTTTATTAATGTCCCCTTTCTTTCTTTCTTTCTTTATTTATTTATTTCTTTCTTTATTTATTTATTTTGTATTGTTTTATTACCTATGCACTGCTTTATTAGTTGATTATAAATATATTGGTTACATATCAGCAGATATACTCCTGTCTTTTGATGACATGGTCCTGGTATTCTTTATCAAGCTCCACAAAGTAGGCGCTCCAGCCCCATACCCGGACAATCAGGTTCCTGTAATTCTCCGGATGCTTCTGCGCATCCAGCAACGCTTCCCTGTTGACGGCATTAAGCTGCAATTGATGGCCTCCAAAATCTATAAATGACTTAACTAGCATCGCTACCTTCCTGATACTTTCCCTGTCTCTGAACAGCGGACTATGGAACTCCATTGTCAACGGCCCGCCATTGATGACCCTTTCCAGGTTGGGTTTTGTGAATGACCGGATAACGGATAAAGGACCTTTGGTTTTTGCAAAAAGGCTTGGAGAATAGTTCGCGCCAAATGCCTCTCCCTTCCTTCTGCCGTCAGGGGATGCCCCAATCTCCCTTGCATGCCATAGATAGTACATGGCAGAGCCCGTACCTGCTCTGTAGCATCCGCCTCTTTCATTCTTACGGTTCTCAAGGGCATCTGCGAAGGTTTCTAATAGCTCGACGGCTATCCCGTCAACATAATCATCATCGTTCCCCATCTTGGGAGCTTCGAACCGAAGTTTTGCCGCGAGTTCGTCGTATCCTTCAAAATCGCTGTCAACAGCCTCCACAAGAATTTCAGGATCAATCGACTGTTCATCGAATACATACTTTTTAATAGCTGCAAGAGAATCCGCGGCATTGGCCAATCCGGTCCCATGAAGCCCGAAATTGTTGTATTTTGCCCCTTTCGATATGTCCTTGCCATTTTTTATGCATTCGTCCATAAGGATAGACATGAATGGTGCAGGCATTATCCACAAATTCCTGATGTTTTCTGTTATCTGATTGCATTCCTCATGAATTCCAGCCTTTATGCAGTTCATAAACTCTTCAAAATTACCGCAGCCTTCAAACTTTTCATGCAGGCACCGGTCTACAACCGCTGGAAAGGACAAGGCTCCGATATTAGGTATGTCCATCCCATACCTAGGAATGATAAATTCCCAGCAAGCAGCGACGACATAGTTTCTTGCATCCTTCAATGAATATCCCTTTTTTAACAATCCCGGAATGACGACATCATCATTCGAGTACTGTGGAAAGCCAAGCCCCTCTTTTGTCAATTCCGTTGCCAACTCATACACTTCGAGTTTCGTGTCCTTATGCACCCTCAAGTTGATTTTCGGATCAATAAGCTTAAGTTCCTTGCTTGCTTTAATACACATCTCGGAAAGAAGGTTGAAAGCATCGTTTCCGTCCTGATCGACCCCGCCCAGCACCATACTCTGTCCGTTATCCCCCTGCTGCACACCGGGGTAAAGATCGCTGTCCTTGTTAAAGGAGATGAAGAATTCCAGAAGCAGTTCGAATGCGGAATCATAATCCAGTCTCCCGGCATCTATATCCGCTTTCAGGTATGGGTACATATACTGATCAAACCTACCTATTGTATTATGGTACTCCCCTTCACACCAAAGGGTAAAATGGAGAATTCTGAAAAACTGAAGCGCTTCATGGAAGTTTCTTGCTCCATACCGCGGTATATGTCCAAGCATATCTGCAATTTCATGGTTCCCCATTCTTTCAGCTTCTTCCCGGTACCTGTCCGTAAGGGATTCCACAGCATCGATAGTTTTTATGACTGCTTCGAGAAAGTCCTGTCCTTCAATATCTCCATTGAGTTTACATCTTCTTAGGCTGTCTAAGGCTTCCAAGCGCCGTTCTTCCAAGCCTGATCGGATGGTTGACACATAATCGGGACAAATATTGCTTACATAACCCAATTCATGAATAAAATTATTATTTTTAATTGTTTCCCACTCACATTTCGTGAAAATTTCTGGCAGTCTGGGGACAGTCCTTAAAAAGACAATTCTTTCATCCTCAAGTATAACAGGCTTTTCTTGTGCAAGTACCCTTACAAGCCTCTCCGACATTCTTTGTATGGGAGTCAATCCCTTTTGACTGAATTCCTCAGCCAAATCAGCCATATTCTCCTGCCTAAACCGATGATGTTTTTTGCTAAGTATGTACTCAAGTATAGCTCTAATACGACAAGTCACGGATCCCCACTCCATGTATAACTATTTGAGTAATATTAACGATAACATTAATGTTACCGTTAATATTATACCATAAAACTTCCGCTATTTGCAATATGTATCGGTGCAAGTTCAGGTCCTCTTCAAGAAAATTTAAAACACTTCTGCTATACAAATAAATTTGCTAAAACTAAGGCCATAACGTATGAAAGCTAAGGCATACGAAGGCTAAGGAAATTCCTTAGTATAGTCTTTCCATACGGTGTTAATACAGATTCCGGATGGAATTGGATCCCATAAATGTGATAATGTTTATGTTTCAATCCCATTATCTCTCCATCACGGGTTTGGGCGGTTATCTCAAGTTCTGAAGGGAGTGTTTCCTTTTCTACTACCAGTGAATGATATCTACCGCCCTTGATCTTTCTTGGTAGATCTTTAAAAATTATACATTCACCTACAAATTCGATATCGGTTGCTTTTCCGTGTACCAGTTCCCTTGCATGTACAACCCTTCCGCCAAAAGCTTCACCTATAGCCTGGTGCCCAAGACATATGCCTAATATAGGCACGGAGTTTCCCAACTCTTTAACGACAGCAACTGATATACCTGCATTTGAAGGAAAACCCGGCCCGGGAGAAATTACTATGTGGGTTGGTTTTTTATACATTATTTCAGATACGGTTATCCTGTCATTCCTGTACACCTCTATATCAGGGTTCATCTCTCCGATATACTGATAAAGGTTATACGTAAATGAATCGTAATTATCTATAATAAGAATCATTTAATTTCACCTACCTTTTCTAATGCTTTCAGGAGAGCCATTGCCTTATTTAAAGATTCTTCATACTCTTTTTCCGGTACCGAATCAGCTACTATACCGGCCCCAGCCTGGACATAGGCTATGCTGTCTTGAAAGAGAATAGTTCTGATAGTAATGCAACTGTCAACGTTACCGTTGAAGCTGAAGTATCCTATTGCACCACCATATATCCCTCTCCTAGTCTTCTCAAGTTCATCTATTATTTCCATTGCTCTAACCTTTGGCGCACCTGACAGAGTTCCTGCCGGAAGTACTGATACAAGCGCATCAAAAGGCGTTTTGTCTTCTCTTAGTTCCCCTTGTATGTTAGTAACTATATGCATTACATGGGAATACTTTTCAACATGCATCAAGTCATTTACTCTTACTGTCCCATATTTTGAAACCTTACCGATATCATTTCTTCCCAGGTCAACTAACATGATGTGCTCAGCCAATTCTTTTTCATCCGATAATAGTTCTTTTTCCAGCAAATCATCTTCTGCATTTGTAAGCCCCCTTTTTCTAGTTCCTGCTATAGGGGATGTTTCAACAAGGTTATTTTCAACTCTTACCAACATTTCAGGAGAAGCTCCTGCAATCTGATATTCACCAAATTTCAGGTAGTACATGTAGGGTGATGGGTTTATAGTTCTCAGAACCCTGTATACATTGAAAGGGTCTTCTTTAGTATCCACCTTGAGCCTTTGAGACAGCACCACCTGGAAAATATCTCCATTCCGTATATATTCCTTTGCCTTCAATACTGTATTACAAAACTCCTCTTTTGAAATATTGCTTTCATAAACAAATTCTCTTTTTTTTACCTTGGGTTGAGGTATTAAATTATCTGATGCTTTCCAGCGAGTTAGCTGGATTTGACTGTAAATTTCTTTAAGTCTTTCTGTTACACTTTTATAACACCTTTCAATGTTTCCTTCTACAAACATGTTAACTATAATATGGATTTTTTGTTTGAGGTGGTCAAATGCCAGCACCTCATCAACTATCATAAAATGGCTCTCGGGAAGCCCTAAATCGTCTACCGTAGAATCAGGTAATTGTTCATAGTACCTTACAGTATCATAGCTGAGATACCCGACAGCCCCGCCGTTAAACCTGGGAATGCCTGGTATTTTTGCACCCTTGTATGCTTCAAGTACTTTACTCAATGCTTGAACAGGGTTACCCGGTATCATCTCGAATTTACCATTCCTGTACTGCACAAGGGTTTCTCGGTTGATACTTTTGACTACTATAAAAGGGTCTCTCCCAATAAATGAGTAGCGTGCCCACTTTTCACCGCCTTCTACGCTTTCTAGAAGAAAACAGTATTTGTTTTCTTTAAATCTTTTGAAAAGACTTATAGGAGTTTCAGTATCGGCATATACCTCCATGCTTACCGGTATTACGTTATATTCCCTCGATAGCTCTTTAACCATGTTCAAATCAGGATAAAACAATGTTTAACGCCCCCTTTCAACAAAAGGAAGACATGAGTATGGAACAGACTAAAAAAGCCAGACTTGAGATGCCCGGCCGAATTACAAAATATTAAACTAAAAGCTAGCCCCGACTCGTCTCTACCTTGGCTCATCTCTTCTCAACTCATCTCTTCAACATAACTCATCTAAACTAATTTTTATTGATTATAACATAGTACACAGCAAGTATGCAATAGGGTATATGAATACTCAGAGCTGAAGCATGAAAATTTTATTCTTATCCATTAATAGTGGCTGCGTTAGTAATTTTATCCAATTATATAATAATATTACATAAATTTAACCATACGTTTAAGTCATCGGATAACACTATAACC
>JABUEW010000144.1 GCA_013314855.1 Bacillota bacterium
GTCATTGCCAGGTACGGCGACATCGACTACCCTTCGCTTTTGTCCGGCAAGCTTTCCCTGGCCCGGCCCTGGGCAGAGAAGTTCCTGAGGTACCGGTTTAGGAAGGCCCTGGACAGCCGCGCGGCCGCTTATAACTATTTTTTTTAACCCTAAGGTCCCAGGCAGCCTTGGTACCTTAGCCGCAGGAGGCATGGGACTAAAGTCCCGGATGGGGATAGGCCGCGCGAGGGCTGTACTTGTAGAGTGAAATTAGTTTTAAATTTCAGGGAAGTGATTTTTTTGGAAAGAAAACATATCATGGAAAAAAATCACAATCCAAAAATTACCGTCCTTTTATGCACGCTAAATGAGGAAAAAAATCTTCCACATGTATTGCCTAGAATCCCGCCGGAGGTGCATGAGGTCTTAATTGTGGACGGCCACTCAAAAGATGAGACGGTCAGGGTGGCAAAAAAGCTTGTTCCAGGTGCTCGTATTCTTTTCCAGCCAGGAAAAGGGAAAGGCGATGCTCTCAGGTACGGAATTAAAAAAGCCACAGGAGATATTATTGTAATGCTCGATGCAGATGGCTCAATGGCTCCCGAAGAAATACCAAAGTTTGTTGAACCTTTGCTAAACGGCTATGATTTTGTTAAAGGTTCACGTTTTTTACCCGGCGGGGGCACAGCCGATATGTCAAGGCACCGGGTATTTGGCAACTGGGTTTTTACCACGCTAACGAATATATTTCATCGCTGCCGCTATACTGACTTGTGTTACGGTTACAATGCTTTCTGGAAAAAGGCTTTTGATAAAATAAATTTTAAAGGAAACGGCTTTGAGGTGGAGACTGAGATAAACATTAAAATACGCAAAGCAGGCCTGAAAGTTGCAGAAGTGCCCAGCTTTGAAGCAGAGAGGATCAACGGTGACGGTAAACTGCACAGCCTAAAAGACGGGTGGAGGATTTTAAGCACTATTTTTAGAGAAGTATTTGCATAAAAATGAGGATTTTACATCAAAGCAGCGAGTACGAGCTGAGGGTAAAAATGGCAATATAAAAAATTGAGACAAGCTTAGCGAACAAAGCTCAACGGCTTGAGGGATGGCTACAGGATATTTTTAACGATATTGAAGCATTTTCCGCTTTTATTTCAAAGGATGGAAAAGCCAAGCATTCAGCATTAAATATTTTGTTAGTATTAGGTATACATATGAAAATTTGTATAGTTGGTTCATCAAAGAAATTTTTTAGCGGAATATCTGCTTATACAATTGTAATGGCTAACGCCTTTGCCGAGCGGGGGCATAAAGTTTCGGTCATTTTGCTGCGCAACCTGGTGCCTTTGTTATTGTACCCAGGGCGGGAACGGGTAGGCAAGGGAAAGTATATAATAGATTTTCATCCAGAAATAGATGTCTACAACGGAATGGACTGGAATTCTCCCTCATCATGGATAAAGGCAAAACGTTTTTTATCAAAGCAGAAACCAGATGCAATCATCATGCATTGGTGGACATCTTCCGTAGCACACATGCAGTTGTTTTTGTCTGTCTGCAGGCGTTTTAACAGTTTTAGACCCAAGCTTATTTTAGAGATGCATGAAGTGGTTGATACTCTGGAGGAAAAAATACTTCCCATCCGGTTATATTCGAGAATTGCCGGCAAGGCATTGCTCAGCTCATGTGATGCTTATACGGCGCACTCTGAGGAGGCCAGGCAAGCTGTTATTAATATTTATAAGTTAGCCGGAGATAAAATACATGTTGTTCCCCACGGGCCTTACAGCATCTATGGTGGATTTGACAGGCATGCTGCCAGAAAGGAACTGAATTTGAATGGCTTTGCCATACTTTACTTTGGCATGATCCGCCAGTATAAAGGAGTATCATTATTAATCAGGGCTTTCAATGATATTCCTCCGGAACTTGCAGCTAATATGCATTTGATTATTGCTGGAGAAAACTGGGGGGATGATACAGAACTCATGCAAGTTTTGGAGAGTTCACCCTACCGGGAAAGGATTATCTTCAGACCCGAATTTATACCTGATGAAAATGTAGCAAAATTTTTTGCTGCTTCTGATGTGGTGGTACTGCCTTACCTGCGCACCTGCGGGAGCGGGGTTGTAAATATTGCTGTTGCCCAGGGCAAGCCGGTGATTACAGCAGATCTCGATACCATGAAAGAATGTCTCGATGGTTATGAGGGAGTAAATTTTTTTCCGGCAGGTAACGTTGAAGCTCTGCGGGATGGTATTATCAGAGCATATAATAACTGGGCTGCCGAGGGCATTAAAGCACATAAGTTTAAGGGCGTTTCCTGGCAATCTATTGTTGAGCAATATGAGAATATCATAACTGGTATTAAACAGTAAGATTTTATTGAGCTGTTATATGCCGGATTATTGCTTGAAAGGATTTCGACTATTTTATGAAAATTAGCTTTTTAACCGAAGTAGGTTACCGTTTATTGAGTTATAAATCCCAAAGTATTTTTGGTGTACCGCGAACAAAGCCGCTGAGCCTTACTGTGAGCATTACTCAAAAGTGCAACAGTAAGTGTAAGACCTGTAATATATGGAAAGACCCCAGAAACAAGCAGCCAAACAACGAGCTTGCCATTGATGAATACGATAAGATTTTTGAAAGTATAGGGCGTTCGGTAATATGGTACACCTTAAGCGGCGGCGAGCCTTTTCTGAGGAAGGATATTGTTGAAATTGCAAAATTAATCATAAAATATTCGGCTCCAAAGGTAATAATTATCCCCACCAACGGTCTTTTGGTGGACAGGATATTTAGGGAAACGGAGAATATCTTAAAAATACTTCCACATCATTCTACCTTAATTGTCAATATTTCACTTGACGGTATAGGGGAAAACCATGATGAAATAAGAGGCATTCCTGGAAATTTCAAAAAATTTTTAGAAACATTTGCCGCGTTAAAAGAATTAAAGAAAACTTATAATCATTCATTTGAACTTGGAGTGCACAGTGTGGTATCCAGGTTTAATGTTGAGAACATATTAGAATTATTCGATTATGTGAAGAATAATTTGTCCCCCGATTCTTATATTTGCGAAATTGCTGAAAACAGAGAAGAGCTGTTAAATACAGAAGACGACATCACCCCGGCAATCGACCTGTATGAAAAGACAATCCGGCCTTTACAGCATGAGCTGAGAGAAAGCCTGCTTCATAATAAAGGCATTACGGGGCTTATCCAGGCCTTCAGGTTGAAGTATTATGATTATGTCATTACAGAGATGAGGGAAAAGAGGAGAGTCATACCCTGCTATGCTGGGCGCGTTTCGGCGCAGATATCGCCGTGGGGTGACGTGTGGCCGTGCTGCATTCTGGCATACCAGGCTGATATGGGCAATCTGAGGGAATTCGGGCATGACTTTAACAGGCTCTGGTACTCTGAAAAAGCAGCAAAGGTGAGGAACCAGGTTTTTAAAGGAGATTGCTACTGCCCGATGGCAAATGTTCATTACACCAACATGGTTCTCACCCCGAAAGCCATGATAGGAGTAATGAAGAATTGTCTTGGGGCCAGAGTGGGGGCCAAATAATAAATTGATGGGGTCTTTAATGTGGAAGTCCTAGTTACTGGAGCTACAGGGTTTATTGGTAATAGATTGGTCGAATACCTGTTGAAGAACGGGTGCCGGGTGAGAGTGCTAACGAGAAGGCCTCTCGAACAGTATAAGAATATTGCATGGGGCAGGGAAGTTGTACATGTGCAGGGTAACTTAAGGGATGTCGATTCAATAAAAGAGGCTGCTCGTGGGGCAGAAGTAGTTGTTCATATGGCAGCACAATTGGGATCCTGGAAAGCAAAACAAGAAGATTATATAGATGTAAATTACAATGGGACAAGGTTGTTAGCTGATGAATCAGAAAATGCAGGTGTGCAGCATTTTATTTATGTCAGTACTGCCGGGGTGTTTGGCACGTTAAAGCAAATACCGGCGGACGAAACACATCCCTGTAATCCCCGGTATCCTTATGAAAAGACAAAGTTCATGGCTGAACAATATATTTCAAAAAAAATGAAGGGTGGTTTTCCGGCTACAATTATACGACCTTCACATGTTTACGGGCCTGGTGATGTTAACACGGTTCCGTTGCTCAAGGTGTTGAAAAAGTTTCACTTTTTCCCTTTGATCGGTGGGGGCAGGTCGTTATTTCAGCCGGTTTATATTGACGATCTTGTAAAAGGAATAGTTCTTGTTATAAACAGTCGTAAAAATGTGTGCGGGAAATTATACGTTCTGGCAGGCAAAGAGGCCGTTACTTTTAAAAAATATATTCAAGTGATAATAAAAATATTAGGTATTAAGGTTATATTGCTGCCATTCCCATATAGCGTAGCAAAATTTGCTGCAATATTAAATGAATCAATGTCGAAAATTTTAAATTTTGAGCCGATTCTCACAAGGTTTAGAGTGGACTTTTTTGGTGGACACCAGTATTATGACACAAAACGTGCTCAAAAAGACTTTGGTTTTAAACCTGAAGTTAGCCTGGAATATGGCATTGAAAAAGCAATAAATTGGTATCGCGAACGCAAGTTGATTTAAAGTATTTTTGTGATTTTAGAGAGTATGGGGTAACTATGATTATGAATAAAAAAATTAATAAGAAAATAAGGGTCATTCTATGGAACATGAATTATGTTTTAGATTCTGTGTCACCAAATGTTGGTGACAGGGCATTGTTGACTTCTATTATTAGCGCAATTAAAGAAAACTGTTCAGATTTTGAAATCATTATTTTTGCCAGTGATCCTAATGTGGTTAGGCAGGAATATAATGTCTACGGTGTGAGGTATAGATTCAATAATTTAAAAGAGATATTATCTGAGTTGTGGCATTGTGATATATTTGTGTTTGCAGGTGGCGAAGTTGTGGTTGATAGGGGTTCGACTTTGTATACCCCTTTTATGATGCATGCAGCACTCATAGCGAAGTTATTCAGAAAAAAGATAATAGGATATGGTATAGGTATTGCTGAAAAAAACGAAATTACCTATTTTAGTAAGTTTTTAACGCGTTTAGTTTTCAGCAAAAGTACCGTAATTGTGCGTGATATTATATCCAAGGAGTCACTACTAGCTATTTGCAAACCAAAAATTATACATTGCACAGCTGATCCAGTGCTCAATTTAAAACCCATATCGAAAGAAGAGGTAGAATATTTTTTAGAAACAATTGGTATAATAAAAAACGGCAAACCATTAGTGGCTATTGTCCCCAGGCAACCTTTGATGCCATTAAATAAATTTTCTGATCGTATATGCAATATTATTCCTATTAAAATAAGAGAAAAGATGAAATTAACTCCCAAAAATTTCGGTGCTAAAATAGCAGAATTTAAAAAAAATATCGCCAAAATAAGCGATTATCTGGTTGAAAAGTATGATGCTAAAATTTTGTTTATACCTATGTTTAGCGGTTTTATGTCATATAATGATGATGTTATGTGTAAGGATATTATAGAAAAAATGAGGTGGAATTCAAAGGCAAAAATTATTAGTAGTGATCTAACGGCAGGTGCCTTTAAGGCTTTGTTCGGAAGTATGGATTTAGTAATAGGTTTTCCATTGCATTCCATTATTTTTGCTACATCGATGGGGGTACCTGTAATATCTTTTTCCTATGAGTCTAAGGTTGAACGTTATATGAAAAGATTGAAATTTGAGAAATACAATTTTGATATAAAGGATATAAATCATGAGATTGATTTTGATCGCGTTATTGATACTATAGACTATATAATGAGCAATAGAGAGAGCATAAGAAAGCAATTAATTAATAACATTATGGAACTAAAACATATTGAGGGAGAAAATGTTAGGTTGTTTCTCCATAATATTTCACGAAAATAATTGTCAGGCCGAACACGTTTTAGGGGGCTTTTAATAATGAATATATTAATGATATCGGAATTTTTCCCTCCAGTGCTGGGAGGGATAGCAGTGCATGTTGCTAGTTTAGCCAATGTTTTAGCTAATAGGGGTCATAAAATAAGAGTTTTGGCACTTGGGTGGAAGGGTTTAAATAGTTATGAAAGAAAAAATAATTTTGAAATATTTCGCATATCAGGGTTATTTCAAAAGACGGGTTTTATTTATGGTAATAAGAACTACCGTTTTCATCCCCCTATACATGATCCAATTGTAGTAAAAAGGGTTGGCGAACATATAAGAGAATTCCATCCCGATATCATTCATTGTCATGGTTGGGTTGTTTTTTCTTTGCTAAGAATTAAAAAGATTTTTAATGTCCCATTAATTTTAACTTTACATGATTATGGGTTAATTTGTCCGACCAGAACCGTATTTAAGGATAGTAACACTTGTAGTGAGGTTGAGTTAAATAAATGTATATTGTGTTGCCGGTCAAAAGTTGGGCTTATTAAAGCTCATGCTATGTGCCGGGCATTGTTATTTAATAAAAATAAACTGGATCTTGTTGATAAGTATATTGCAGTAAGTAACGATGTAAAAGAAATTCATAAACAATTTTTAAATATACCGGATCAAAAATTTGAAGTAGTTCATAATTTTTTTGGTTCGGAAGTTCAGGTTCGGGAATTAAGTAATGTTGCACTACCTGATGACTTTATTCTTTTTGTTGGAGCAATGAAACCTGAAAAGGGGATTGATGTATTGATTCAAGCTTACCGCAAATTAAATACTAAAGTTAAGCTTGTAATAATTGGCATGAAAAGAGCTGGTTATAATTTTAAGAAGGATGAAAATGTTGTTTTTCTTGAAAATCAACCTCATTCTGTTGTACTAGAAGCTTGGCGAAAGTGTCGTTTTGGTGTTGTACCATCAATTTGGGCGGATCCATGTCCAACTGTTGCTTTAGAAGCAATGGCTTGCGGCAAGGCAGTGGTGGCCTCAGATATAGGAGGTTTAAAGGACATTGTAGTGCACGATGAAACGGGCCTTTTGGTGTCGCCGGGGGATGTGAATGCACTTATGGAAGCGATGAAAATATTAATTGAAAATTCTGGTTTAGCAGAGGAAATGGGGAGAAGAGGATATAGAAGACTAAAAAGGGAGTTCTCTGAGGAAAAGCTTATTTCTAAGATTGAGAATATATATCAAGAATTAATTAAAATAACCAAGTGTTAGGGGTAACTGTGCATATGGAATTAACGATTGAGAATAATTCTAGAAAAGCATATCAAACGTTCTTTATATGGCTGATGTTTTACTTTATATGTGTAGGTGTAATTTCTCTCTCATACTTTTTATTAGAGCAAAAGTTAATTATCGGTAGGCTTTTATTTTGGACAGGTATAGTTGGACTAGGTATGGTAACTATATTTACTTTGATATTTTATAGGTCTAGTTTACAATTGAACATAATTATTTTGTTTGCATATGGAATTTTTATTTTTTTACCAATTTACATTTTTAGCCCCAATTGGCCTGTCTTCCAAGATGAAGTTTATCATTTCCAACACGCACAAATTATCAATGATTCGGGTCGTGCTTTGAAAGGATTGGAAGGAACATTAAAAATTTTTAATTATTATCCTGGATTAGAATTATTGGGAATTATATTTGCAAAAACTAGTGGACTAAGTATTTTTTATGCAGGAAGATGGACTGTTTTATTGGCTCATTCTTTTATTTTAATTTTTATTTTTTTGATAATTAATAAGTTTAGTAGTTCTAATTATATATCCCTTATTGGAGCTTTTATTTTTAGCGTGAATGCTTCATATGTTTTTTTTGACTGTGTTTTTGCATATGAGTCAATTGGTATATTTTTATTTGTATTAATCCTATATTTGTTGATTTGCAATAATAAAAGTAAATATAGAATATCCTTTTCATTATTAATAATAATTACTATGTTTTCATTAATTATAACACATCATTTTTCTTCTTATCACCTAGGATTGTTTATTATTATTACTTCTATTGTTTCAATATGGAATCAGAGAAATAAAATTGCAGAAACAAAGTTTTTAACTATATTGTTATTATATTTTGTTCTAGTTTTTTCGTGGATTATTTATGTTGCTGTTTTAACGCTAAAATATTTTAATGGTATTTTGGGAGAGAGAATAAAGGCATTATTAACGCTTTCTCTTTTTGAGATTCGAGAAAGTTTTAGGGTTGCACCTCTCCCGCTTTTTGAATTAATCGTTAATCGTTATTTGTATACGTTTTTAATTGTGTGTGGATGCCTGTTTTGCTTATATCTTTTCTATAAAGAGCGGTGTGAAGCTAAATCTTCACAAAGAAATATTGTTTTAAGTTTATTAATATACGGTCCTTTTCTATTTTTATTAACATTACCTTTGACGTTAAAAGAAGGGGCTGAACCAATTTATCGTTCCTGGCCATTTTTCTTTACAGGCGTTTCTTTTGCTATAGCGGTAAGCGCAAATTATGTGCTTTTAAAAATAAATGAAACAAAAAGAAATCTTAAAGTTTTTTATCGCTTAGTAATATTGACTTGTTTTGGTATAGTGGTAATGGGTGGGTATAATTTGGGGGCAGGATTAAATCTTTTATCAAGACCTGCGGAACAATATGCTTCAGGGCCCGAATCAATTACTGCCGATGTTTTTTCTAGCGCAAAGTGGTTTAAAGATAATATTGGTAGTAATCAAACAATTTTTGGTGACAAAACAGTTAGTTGGATATTTGGTGATATACAGAATATAAGTCTTCAAGATAGTAGCAAAATATTTCTTTCCAAGGAAATTAATCAGGAATATAGTTTTTTACCTCTAAAGTATTATATAGTTATTGACAGACGAATTACTGAAAAATTGGCCAGATATCAGACCTATTTTGAAGGTAAGTTACCGCTTTCTATGCCTGGCATCCCTCAATATGGATTCAAAGAACCTTTAGCAAAGGAATATATTGACAAATTTAACAAAAGTAAGATATTAACAAACATGTATCATAATGGCAATATTTGCATTTTTCTTCATCAGGTTAAAGGATAAACGGGAGGAAAAAATGAAAGAATTGACAAACAGTTTCGACGGAGCATCAAAACTTGCGACAGTACCTGGACAGTGGTCACAAGGTATTTGTTTAGCAGCGAGGATATCGGCTATATGTCGGTAGAATATGCTGGAATTAGCAATTATTACTGCATGCTACCTACATTGCTGATGTGGGTTCATCGTTAGTTCGCGGTTTACTCGCAGTTGCTTGGCATAAAGGCATCCTTGAAGGATTGGATATGGATATTAGCTTGGGTGGCGAAGACGGTGGTAATAACCAGTGGTATCCTGATGTTGTTGCTCCTTCAGACAGTCAGGTAGTTGTATTCTGGAACCTGGTCACAGACTACTAACAGTAATACATATAAAGGTAACGATGGTGTTGATAAGGGTACCGTTGATTTTTATAGTTCCAGTTACGCATATAAAGTTCCAGTTACATTTAGCAGGCTGTTTTTTGGAGAGTATACTATTGAATTAGTAAACACAGGTACAAAAAATTCAGCCAGTTCTGTGACGAGAATAGCATTAAACGCTAACTATCGCGGCCTTAATGAATAAAAATGTAATTTAATCTGATGGGGCTACCCTGGCTGCAAAAGGTATAGCCCCACTTTCTTAAAACTATATAGGGCTTGCTGAATAGCCATAAATTCCAGTAGTACCAAGGGATTAAGGGTGTTTATGTCGAATTATTCTCCAAGGAAAACAGGCTCAATCATGTAAAAAGCTTACACTTGGAGGCTGATAATATGTACCGGCGTCCCACCGGTCAGATGGTTATTGAAGACTTCGTACTTCCCTTCGAAGGAAAACTTGATGCCAACAACCGCTGGGTGAAACTGGCCAAGATAATACCCTGGGAGCAGATCGAAAATGAATATGCCGATCTTTTCCCGTCCAATACCGGTACAGTGGCAAA
>JABUEW010000145.1 GCA_013314855.1 Bacillota bacterium
CGGCAGCACCCGCCATACGCTCAGCTTCTATTTAATTTCGGCAGGTGTTGTCATGCCGAATTTTCATTTTTCGCACTCATGGATATTGCTTCATTTTTTCTTTGCGAAATATGGTGCAATGCAAGTTTCGCCCTTCTGAATGTCGTATCATTTCTACTGTTTGTCGTTGTCACGACTGAAAATGTTTACTGAACGAAACAAGATAGATGTACTTAGCCTCAAAGTCCAAGAATCAGCCTTATTGGATATTGCCATACACATCTTTAGCATGCGTTTCGGCATCAGGCGAGAAAACGCGCACGTTGGATTCAATATCGCTTAAATGGCGGACAATATCCTTTTCGTCTATTCCGGCCGGAGCATATACCGTAAACAAAACCTGACGCGTTTTCTCCCCAATACGCGTCCTGCTGTCCGGCCCTTTCAATATGCTGGAAACAACCGACTCCCCATCCGTTATCATAATGTCTCCTGGCACTGTTTTTACAAGCTTGCCGTTAATGCCCATATAGCTTTCATCTCCAGACGCCTGTCTTAAAATGATCGGCTGTCTTATTTTTTCCAGGTCGTGTCCGGCGGTCAGAAGCATATTTTTTAGTTCAGCCATGAACATCGCCTCAACCAACGCGGAAACATTCGGAATGCTTTTGCCGTGGGCTATTGATTCCAATTGCTGGAGCACATGATATGTGTAGCCAAACTTTTTGTAATATGAGACATAAGCTCCCATTGGATAAATTTGCTTCAATTCCTGCCGGGGCAACGTCCCGTACATCTCCCTGATTTCCTCTTCCAGCTTGCGTCTTGCCTTGTCCAGCGCTTCGCTGAAATTAAGGTTGCTGACGCCCGACATGACAAGAATGCCTGCCAAACATTTGCTTGATGCTTTAGGCAATTCATTTTGGATCTTAAGCATTTTGACTCACCAATCCTTTCCCAATTTAAACGATTTCCCGATTTCCCGATCTGCTGCTCTCGAACCCTATCAGTGCCATGCCGAAAATGACCAGTATTCCGCCGCACCATTGCTGTATGGCGGCGTGTTCGCCTAATATCAAAACCGACAACAAAAGCGCCATAAACGGCATTATCCCTGAAAAGGTGGCGGCGGTAGAGGCGGGACATCGCTTGATTCCCGAGTACCAAAACAGAAACGCCAGCGCGGTGACGAACACTCCATACCATATAAGCGCGAGCCATCCCTGCAGTCCCAGTTCGGCAAGCAGGGCGGCAGGTCGTTCAAAGCAGGCCGGAATAAGGCAGAGAGACATGGCGATAAAGGATACGAGCGCGGTTTTTGCCATCGGCGGCATGGCGGCTTTATAATCGGGACGCGCTTTAACCACGGCGACGCGGGAGCAAACGTTGAAAAGGGATTCGCACGCCGCTGCGCACAATACAAGAACATTGCCTGGTATGTGTTCCGTCATGAAGCATTTTCCAGGCATAAGCAGGCCCTGAACGAAAATAATCCCCGCTACTGTGCTTAGTATGCCGATTATCTTGCACGCGCCCATCTTTTCCTTTAAAAGCAGTCCGGCAAGAACGGCGGTTATCGCCGGCGCCGCTCCGGTGAGAATGCCCGTCTCTGCGGAGCTTGTATGGAGCAAGCCAAAAAGTAAAAACATGCGGAAAAGGAAAATGCTGAACAGCGCCTGAAGGAAAAGATAGGCCCAATCCCGCGCAGACGCGCCCCGGACTGATTCGATTATCCTGCTTCCCGCCAGAGGGACAAGAAGCAGCAGTGCGATAAACAGGCTTACAGCGGTTATTGTAAACGTTCCCAGCCTTCCCGCGACAAACCTTGCCGATATCACGGAGGTTCCGGCCAAAGCGAAAGCGCCTGTCAAAAAAAGCAAGCCTTTCAACTGAGGTCTTAAAAGATTCATAATGTTTCTCCCTAACTTGCTTGAAATAATGACCGAATACGCTATATAATTGTACCTGACAAACTGGTATGTATAAAGCTCCAGTTTAGCACGATATTAACCAGTCCAGCGGAGGCGTAAAAAAATAATGTACAGAATTGAATTAAACCGTCAAAGCGAAATTCCTATTAAGCGCCAGATATATCAGGCATTGAAAGACCGAATTTTAGACGGCAGCCTGAGAGCTGGGGAAGCTCTGCCTTCCACAAGGGAGCTGGCGGAACATCTCGATGTCTCGCGCCATACGGTGTGCGAGGCTTATGATATGCTGATAACCGAAGGGTTTGTTTTGAGCCGTCAGGGTGCCCCGACCCGCGTCGCCGAAGGCTTATGCATCGACAGGCCGACCGAGAGCACTTCAAATACTTATGAAAAAGGCAAAATACGGTACAGAGTCGATTTTAAGACGGGATGGCCCGACTTGCGGCTCATCCCGCGGTATCTTTTGTAGCAGCTCGCGCATAAGACCTTTGAAGAAATGCCCTTGGAGCAATTTGGCTACGCCGATCCGCAGGGAGCGTTGGAGCTGCGAGCCGAAATATCTTCATGGCTGTTTCGGAGCAAGGGCTTGAACGTGGATGCCGGAGATATTTTTATAACATCCGGCGCGACCCACGCGCTCACATCATCGCCTGCATGCTTTCCGGCCGCAGAAAAAAAATCGCGGTGGAAGACCCTTGCAATGCGGGCATTCTCAGGACATTCCTGAACGCGGGATGCGAAATTGAACCGATACCCGTCGGTGAAAAAGGGCTTCAGGCGGAATGCCTTGACGGGGTTTCGGCCGGCGCGGTTTACACCACGCCTTCCCACCAGTTTCCTTTAGGCCCCATCCTGCCTGCCGGCCGCCGCGCGGAACTGATCCGTTACGCAAGGGAAAACGGCATCTATCTTATTGAGGATGATTACGACAGCGAATTCCGCTATACCGGAGAACCGGTCGCTCCGCTTTATGCCATGGATCCGCGGAGGGTTGTTTATGTAGGGACCTTCAGCAAAGTACTGTTTCCGGCCCTCCGCATAGGTTACGTTATCCTGCCGAAAGAGCTGCAGCCCGAATGGCGCGAGCTGAGAATGCATGCGGATGTGCAAAATCCCCAATTCGAACAGGCGATACTGGCTGAGCTTATGCGGACAAGAAAGTTCGACCGCCATCTAAGGAGGATGCGGAAGCTGTACGGTGAACGCAGAGCCGTGCTGCTCGCCGCTTTGGAAGATGCTTTCGGGGACGGATGGCGCGCCTGCGGCGACGCCGCCGGCTTACATCTCGCGGTGGAATTTATGTCCATGCGGTTCGACGAGGCCTTTATTAAAAAGTGCAGGGAAAACGGAATCCGGGTCGCTTCAGTAGATCGACATGCCATACGAAAGGGAAAGCATTCAAACAAGCTTCTGCTAGGCTTCGGGCACTTGGAACCGAGGGAAATCCAGGAAGGAGTCTTGCTCCTGCGTTCGGTTATGCAGGAAATCTAAGCCGGACTCTCTATTTTCAGCGAACCGTCCTTTTGCGAAATGCTCCGCAGAACGTGTTTTGGACTTATCGCTTTTTTTCGTGCAACATGCCATTGGCAACCTTCCTCTCAAAAAAGTCATCCAATATATGAGAGAAATTATGGTAACATATTGCATTCTGATTATTGTCATGATATAGTTATAACGAACGTTAGATATAGAGGCGGCGTTATGTCAAACAAGGATTTAAAAGAGCGAATAAAGGAAGTGGCAGTCGAGCATTTCGACAAAAACGGATACCATGGAACGACGATGCGCAATATTGCCAAAGATGCGAACTGCTCCCTGCCTGTGATTTATTATTATTATAAAAGCAAAAAAGAGTTGTTTGACGAAATCATCAAGAAGGAGTTTTTCAGCCTTATAAAGAGGCAGGCCTCCCTCTTGAAAATGAACAACGTTATAGATTTTTATACCAAGTTTGTATATGATTTGAATGCCCTGAGCAGTTATGACAAACAGGTTTATCGGCTCGGGATAAAGGTTTATTTATCCTTTGACGGCGATGAAGAATTGATGGGGATTATGGACGAGTGGGAAAAGACCATACTTCCCCGTCACTGTCAGTTCTTGCGACCTTATCTGAAGAATGCCGACAACGGTATTGCGGTTGTACGCACTTTAGTCCATTTGCTGGAAACAATGATTGAAAATATAGTCGTGAAAAACAGATATTTGCCTGAAGAAGAAATCCGGGAAGAAATTGCCATTGTCCTGCGCGGGAGCGTATGAGTGTTCTTTGCCGAACAAAAAAACCGCTAAAATAACCGGCGCTTGAAAATGCCGGAATAATATTATCAAAGGAGCGATAATGATGGATATTGAAAAAAGGCTGGCTATGCTGCAATATACGTACGCAGCATCCATTGCGGAGACGGTCAACACGTACGACAAGCTAAAAGTGCTCGATACGATTGTTAAGGAGAGGAAAGAAAGACAGGCGCAGACCGCACCCTATCTGAATCAGCAATTAGGCATTGAAAGCGTCGAGGATGTTTTTTGCAAGCTGTCGGAAATCTATGGGTGCGCGAACTGGTCCGTGGAGAAAACTACGGACGGCTACATAGCCACAACGACTTCGTGCAAGCTCTGTGCGCTGTCAAAGAAGATGGGAGGAGCTAACCCTTGCAACGGATGGTGTCTTGACCCCATGATCGCCATGCTGTCTGCCGCAATGAAAATCGATGCTCAGAACATTTCCGTTGAAAGCACTTTAATGACCGATGATCTCTGCAAGATCGTTATTGTATTACCAAAATAAAACCACAAAAAAGAACAAAGTAATGCAGAAGGTGGTATAATTATGGATAACGTAAGCGTTGTTTACGCAACCAAAACGCAACACTCAAAAAAACTGGCAGAGGCAATCGGAAAAGAGTTTGGTGTTGACGCGATAAACGTCACACTGCATCCTCAGCCAAAAGCATCCGGGCTGCTCTTCCTTGTTGGGGGTATTTATGCAGGCAAATGCAATCCTGATCTTATATCTTATGCCGAAAAGCTTGACGCTTCCGTTACCAGCAAGGTGATAGTAGTGACGAGCAGTGCATCAGCCAGCAATCGTAGTCAAAAAGATATTCGCGCACTTCTTGCCAGAAAGGGTATCGAAGTTGTCGATGAGATTACCTGTCCCGGAGGATTCTTGTTAATCAAATTCAATCATCCGAATAAGAAGGATATCCTAGCCGTTGTAGAAGCTGCAAAGGATATATCGAGAAAAGCAACAATAAGCGCCGAACATGAAGTGGAAAAGTAGGGAGCATATTACGTTCAGCCCAAGAGATGCTATACAATTGAGCTCGCAATTTCATGAAGGCATGGAAAGACACTATCCGAACTCCGATAATCCGATATAATGAATGGTGTCAACGACATTCAAAAAGGAGTTGTGCCCTAATGGTCCAAGGAAAGAATAGCATAAGATACAAAAAGAGGGCAAAAAACCATGAATAACAAAAATGTAAGCAATTCATTTCAGGTGTTTTTGAAAGAAGCGCCAGAGCATTCAAAAGCATGGATGGAGGCAGTGCAAAAGCTTGACACGGCTTGCAGCCTTGATGAAAAAACGGAGGAAATAGCATATATCGCAGTGCTTGCAGCTGTGGAATTGGAAAGCGGTATTCCGTTTCATGTTAAGAGGGCAAAAGAATTGGGCGCTTCAAGGGAAGACATCAAAAGTGCAGTTCTTCTCGGATTACCCGCAGGTGGAAACAAGGTCATCAAAGCACTTTCGATTGCTTTGAACGCTTTTGATGAGGTGTGACCATGGGTAGATTGAGCGACCTGCCGAATATTGGTAAGGTAATGGAAAAACGCCTGGTCAAGGCAGGAATAAATGACGCCGAAGCTTTGAGGCAAGCCGGCAGCAAAGAGGCATTTATCAAGCTGCGTTTGCTTGAAGGAGATACATGTTTTAACTCACTCTGTGCGCTTGAAGGCGCCATCCAAGGTATAAGGTGGCATTATTTGGACTGCGAAACAAAAGCAGAATTGAAAAGGTTTTTTGACTTATTCCAATAATATGATTATAAAGTTCATGCCGCTTACTCTGCCCCGCAGTGCATTTTGCTCCTGCGTTCGGTTATTCAGGGAACCTGAACCGGGCGGCCGTTTTCCACAAGCTGGCCTTTTGCGATATATTCCGCAAGGCGCGTTTCCCCGTTTTCCGTTGCGTATACATTTTTAAATTTGACAGGCAGCCCTACGGAAGCGAAAAAGCATTTCCCGTCATTTAATTGAAAATGCACATGGGGTTCACTTGTGTTCCCCGAGTTGCCGCATTTGGCGATCACCTGCCCCCGGACAACCTTCTGGCCCAAGGTAACGGTTATGCTGTTCGGCATAAGGTGGGCGATGGTGCTGAACTCTTTTTCATTATGTTTGAGCGTAATAAAGTTTCCGCGAATATCTTTCGCCCTGCATTCTATCCTGCTGTCGCCATATACCCTGCTTTCCGGATGCCCGTCGGCCATACTTACAACTTCGCCGTCGGCAGGTGCCAAAATTTCTTTCCCGTAGCAGTAATAATCCTGCAATCGCTTACCATTGCCGGAGAAGGTTTTCCCGCTTTCATCGACCATGACGAAATCATAGGCATAGCGCTGCGGCCAAACATGCCAGGAATGGGAGGTTTTCTTATCCACGCCGCCGTTGGCTACATACCATCGCCCCCGAAACGGCAACATGAATTCCACCCTAGTTGTGCTGTTTTCTTTTGAAGGCAGGCAAAAACGATGGCGGAATAATATCAAGGGATAAGCAAGAAGCTGTTGTATGCTCTGGTAAAACACCGGCAGATTGCTGAATATCTCAATAAACCCAAGCAAAAAGAACAGCCAGAAAAGCTTAAGATAGGCATTGCCGGTGATGCTTCCCAGTAGCCCTATCAAGCCAAGCCATTTTAATTTAACCAGGTAACTTATAAACCTGTTCATATCTGCCCCCTCATCATTCTTCCGAAATTTCAAAGATGTCCTCGACCCTTGCATGAAAAACCTTCGCTATGTCAAGCGCCAGCTTTAAGGACGGATTGTACCTGCCGTTTTCCAAATGGACGATCGTTTCGCGCCTTACGCCGACCAAAACCGCCAATTCTTCCTGCGTCATACTGTGTTTTGTCCTGTATTCCTTGATCCTGGTCTTGATTATCATAAGCCGGCGCCGCTTTCCCTCAGTTCACACACAAGCAGAATGACGGTGAATACAAAAATGGACAGGGCCATCCCAAGCCCCATCCCGACCGGCAGCAGCGCGTCGTTGTTCAGCAGCGCTTTAAGCATAATCGTAACCGCCGATGACGCAAGCCCGGTAAAAAACGCAGGCGTCGCCGCTTTTTGAACATTGGCTTTGAACAATTCGTCAGGTATTACAAAGAAATACCGGATGTAGTAGAGGAAGCTTAAGAATCCCAGGTATGCCTTATTGTCCGTAATAAATCCCAAAATGCCCAATAATGCGAGAAGACTTAAATAGCCCAATTTGTTTTTCAACTGTATTCCTCCCGTTGTGTGATATATTTCTAACTTATTGTTATAAATATATCACACAACGGGAAGCAAGTCAATACACTCGGGCCATTGTTTATGTCCGTGGCTTGCCGTCAGACCGAACGAACCTATCCAGACGCTTTCAAAACGGGGGTAAAGACATAATTTTCCCCAATCTGCTTGATTATATAAAATAGCCATGTTATTATATAATACATTAGACAGACAGGCAGTCGGTCTGATATATGGAGGTGTAAAAATGAGGATTGTAAAGGATGCCGAGGAACGCAAAAACGAGATACTTGACGCGGCGGATGAGCTTTTCCGCCGGAAGGGCTTTGACGGCACGAGCACGAACGATATTCTCGAAAAAGTGGGAATTGCGCGGGGAGGGCTGTATCATCATTTCAAGTCCAAGGAAGATATTATGGATGCGCTTATTGAGCGGTATAAAGTCCGTCTTCTAGGCGCGGCGCAGGAAATTGCCGCAGACAGGAGCATACCCGTAAACGAGCGCATTGTCCGAGTTGTAATGGCAATGAACATAAGCGGCGAAAACGGCAGAGAAATCATGAAGCATATTCACAAGCCGCAGAACGCGCTAATGCATCAAAAAATGCAAAAGATCATACTCAAAGGCGTTACTCCTATACTGGCAGGAATAATCCGCGAAGGCATTGAACAGGGACAGTTCAGCACGCCGTTCCCGTATGAATGCATGGAAATGATTATCGCATATGCCAATATCGTTTTTGACTATATGGCTGAAATGACGGACGAAGAGCGCGCTTTACGCATAAAGGCGTTTATTTTCAATACGGAAAAGCTGCTCGGCGCCGAAAGCGGAAGTCTCATGTGCATTATGAAGATATTTGGAAACAGGCATGGAAACTGTCATGAATAATCCGGGGAAATCCTTCAAAAAATTTATGCTCCTGTGGACGGGAGAGCTTGTATCGGCTGTTGGAAGCGGGCTGACGTCGTTCGGGCTTTCAGTTTACGTTTTTGCGCAGACGGGTAAGGCTTCGGCAGTGGCGCTCGTAACCTTGCTTGCGTTTATGCCGTCGATTCTCTTAAGCGCGGCGGCGGGAGTGCTCGCAGACCGTTATGACCGCAGGCTGCTGATGGTGATGGGAGACAGCCTGTCCGCGGTTGGGGTTGCGTTCATCCTGATTTGCATGCTATGCGGGAAAGTAGAGTTGTGGCAGATTTGCGCGGGTGTCACAATAAGCTCGGTGTTTTCATCGCTGCTTGAACCCGCGTATAAAGCCACGGTTACCGATTTGCTCAGCGAGGAGCAGTACACAAAGGCAAGCGGCCTTGTCCAGGCGGCAGGCTCGGCAAGATACCTGATTTCTCCCGTCATTGCAGGGTTTCTGCTCGCCGTTTCGGATATAAAGCTGCTTCTTATAATCGATATCTGCACTTTTTTTGTGACCGTTATTTCAACGCTTGTTGTGCGAAACGGCCTTGAAACAAAGAAATATAAACGTGCAAAATCATTTGTCCGCGAATTCAAGGAAGGCTGGGGAGCAGTTAACGAAAAAAGAGGCGTGCTTGTACTTGTGATAATGACGTCGGCAATCACATTTTCCATCGGCTTCATACAGACTCTTTCCACACCGACGATACTGGCTTTTTCCGACAGCTCCGCATTAGGAACGGTTTTAACAATCTCCGCTTCCGGAATGCTTGCGGCAAGCGTGATTATTGGAATAATTCCGATAAAAGGCGGCTATGTGAAAATGCTTTCGGCTTCGCTGTTTTGCTCGGGAATATTCATGGCGGTGTTCGGGATGCGCGAAAGCATTGTACTTATCTGTGTTTCAGGGTTTCTGTTTTTTTCAATGCTCCCGTTTGCAAACGCAAGCCTGGATTTTCTCATCCGCACCAATATCGAAAACGACCTGCAAGGCAGAGCGTGGGGGCTTATCGGGGTCATTTCCCAGCTTGGATACGTCGCCGCTTATGCGCTTTCGGGCGTGCTTGCGGATTATGTGTTCACTCCCTTGCTGCTCGACGGCGGCGCGCTCGCCGGCAGTATGGGAAAGATTTTCGGTACGGGCGGCGGCAGGGGAACGGGGTTTCTCATTTTCGCTGCCGGGGCGCTGTTGTGTGCCGCTTCGGCAATTCTATGTCATCTAAAATCTATCAAAAAGCTTGAGAACAGAGGCGGATAGCGTAATAACATAATCCGCAATGACATACCTACGCGTTTTAACGCATACAAATATTTTTGCTTTTTGTGCTTTTTCGATAAACTGGAGCAAAATAAAATAAAGGAGTTGATAGAACTTATATTTCGCACCATTTTAACATAAAGAAGCTAATTTTTCGGATGCAAAAAGCAATATAGAAAAAAAACAAAAAGCACTGCAATTGGTAAAAAATGGGCTTGTACTTTTGGTCAAAAAGGTTT
>JABUEW010000146.1 GCA_013314855.1 Bacillota bacterium
TCAACTTGAATGTCCTTTCTTTGTTCCATTCATAACCCTCCTCGTCAAGTATCCACTTCTTGACATCCTTGGCGCTTTTCTTTGTACTTTTAGAAAGGATGTACCCGTTCCCCTCATCCAGTATATGACCGATATTAGGGCCACTGTTCAACCCCCCGTCCGCAACGATGATCACCCTCCCGAACTTCATCTTGTCGATACTTTTCTTAAGGGCAGGGCGCAGTGTCGTCTGGTCAAGGAGAGACTGGCCAGCGCTGTGCAAAAAGGCATGGTAGTAAAGGCTGGCAATGCATACAAGCCACAATTCGTCATAATGACATTTGCCCAGCATGAGCAGCTAAAAAGAGAGATATTCGCTCCGCTTTTGGAAATGATTAGTAACCGGATTGAGAATTTAGCTGCCAGGTTTGAGTCTATGCATAAACGCAATATACCCAATCATACCAAAGGATATTTGAATTATCTCACTTATATTGATCTTTGGAACACAGGTATTTATACCCTTATATTTGCAGCATCGGATGGCAGGCTGCTAATTCCAAAAACACCGGACGAGGGAACACCCCTAACACTTGTAGTAATACATTGATATTAATTGGTTGCTCCTGAACAACTCGCGTTTTTCAGGGGACGCTAATAGCTGTCAGTTTAGCATTATGAAGTATAAAGAAGATAGTGAAGGCAAAGTAAAAAGTAAATGTCATTATATGCCTTCACTATCTTCAAAATTTTCACGAATTTCGGAAGGTAAGCGCTTTAAGTCTGCAAAACCAACCACCGGTACCCCTTCTTAGTACAGATAAGCCTTTATTTCATTTGTTAAATGCATACTTTCATTCCCCCATTCATAAATTCCTTTATCTGCATATTTATTTATATTTACTTTTGCCCCTTCCACATATTTATCATCTCCATGTTTATTTCTGCAATATTTTTTCTGCTTCCGCCTCCGTTAAATTGCCGCAGCTAATCATCTTGTTTATGACCTGCTGTTGACGCTCTCTTGCAAGTTCAGCATCGTTTGTGAGCGCATATACGGAGGGAGCATTCGGAATACCGGCAAGCAAGGTGCTCTCGTAGTCCGTCAATTTTGCAGGAGACTTGCCGAAATATCCTTCGCTTGCTTCACGAACGCCGTAATAACCGTTGCCGAAGTAAATAGTGTTCACATACAATTCCAGTATTTCGTCCTTTTCATAGTTTCTCTCTATATGAAATGCCATAAAGATTTCCGCAATTTTTCTCTTAATCTTTTTATCCCGGGTGAAGTACATATTCCTGGCCAGTTGCTGTGTAATGGTACTGCCGCCTTCAACAAATGACATTGCTTTTATATCCGTCCACAAGGCTCTTCCGATAGCAATAATATCAATGCCATTATGCTTATGGAAACGGTGATCCTCGACTGAAACTACCGCTCTCAAATATATATCCGGCAGCTCTTCCAAAGTGGTATAACTGTCTTTTGAGCGAATTTCGGCAACCTTGTCCGAAAGGCTGGTTTCCTGCAGCGCATCGCGATACATCAGGTAGCCGCTGCCTGTAAAATAGAAGCCTGTTAAAACAACGAGAGCAATTAAGAAAAATATGATTCTTTTAATCCACTTTTTCATTTATTCAATATGACCTCCTTCTGACCCTGACCCTTTAGTATGACTCCCTCCATCTTCGTCTATTTATGCAAATAAGAGTTTTGCCAAGCTCTTGACCTGGCTTTACGCCCGGCGTTTCGTTTAGAGGTTCTATATATTATTAGTTCTATATATTATTACAGGTTCTCATTCTTCAAGGCATCAATCGGGTTGTCCTTCTTGATTTTTCTCATGGAATAAATCATTGTTGCAAATACCACGACAAACACGCTGCAAATAGCAACGGCAACCGATGTCCACGGCAGGTAAAAACTTGTATCATAGCCGCTTTTGACGCTTCGAAATATGAGCCATGTTACGCCAAATGCCGCAGGAATTCCCCACTTCAAGGATTTAAACCCATAGAGAATACATTCAAAGTTCATCATCCTATTGAAGCCTTTGGTTGTCATGCCTACTGATTTGAGCATGGCAAACTCCCGGCGGCGCAGCATGATGTTGGTTGAAATGGTGTTGAACACGTTCGCGAGCGCAATGAGAGAAATCAACGTAATAAAGCCATATGAAAATACCTTTATAATAGTAACCATATTGCGGTCGGTTTCACTCATTTCATACATGTTTATAAATACATGTTCTCCACTTTCCAGGCCGTTTGCTATAAGATAATCTTTCATATGTTTATATGCCTGCGCAGGATTTTCCGTCTTAAAATAGAAACTGCAATAAGCTGCATCAAACAATTCCTGGTAGACACTTAAGGGATACATGATTTTTATACCGGATTTATTGGATTCATTTAAACCCAGTACCAGATCTTTGTCCACAACATCAAATGTAAGCGGTTTTTTCAACATGTATTCGCTATCGTTGCCTGTTTCAATGAGTTTTTTTTGCTTTTCTATTGTCAATTTATTCCACCTTTCTTCATCATAACTATCGTAGTTAATAGTAGCCGTTTTTCCCTTAAAAATCGGAATTGTAATGTATTTTTGTCGTGCCGTATCTAACCTGCTGATAACTGCCTGCGCGATTCCCCTTGGATAGTCTTTGTCCATGTATACCTGTTCGCTTAGGCCATTAGCTTTAAGATACTGCCTGTATACCTCGTCCCCAATTCCGTATACCAAAACGTTTATTGGCGCTTCGGCTGTTTCCCGGGTCAAACCATAATATTCCACGTAATCATCCGAATACAATTCGATTGGAACATAACAAGCAAAGTCTTTTATTAAAGCATAACTTGAAGAAACAACACTTTCTGCGGCAGACAAACCATTGTAAATAGTCTTCAAATTTTCAGGATTCATGCGTTCTCCATTCACACCGAAATATCTGTAAACAATGTCATAATCACTATCCTGGAAGGTTCCTGAAACAGCATCGGTCAGATAAGCGCAAAAACTGCTTGCCGAAATGAATAACACAATGCTCATAAAGAGCGAAACAACCGTTGCGCGGTATTTCTTCCTGTTTCGCTTGAAGTGCTTTTTAGCGATCATGCCTTCCAGGCCAAACAACTTGTATGTCAGCTTCGATGTTTTGACGTCCCCGGATCTTACCGCGATATCTTTTGAAAGGCGGATTGCATCAATGGCAGTTACTTTTGTTGCCCTTTTCGACGGGATCCAGGCAGAAATCAATACGGTAATCAATGCCACGGCACAGGCTGTGACAATAGATTCAACCGAAACATCCAAATCCAATTTCAAACCTTCCGTACCATAAAATGCATAAAATTTATCTCCGACAAGGCTAAGCGTTATGCCGATCCCTAAAATACCACCAAGTATTCCCAGAGGAATACCTATGCTGCCTACAAATAAGGCTTCGTACAGCACCATTTTCCGGCTTTGCCTTTTCGTTGCGCCAATCGAAGCCAGAAGCCCGAACTGCCTGGTCCGCTCGCTGACCGAGATCGCAAACGCATTGTATATAAGCGAAACAGAACCAAACATTATAAGTCCGATAAGTATGGCGGCAAGGCTGTAAAGCACATAATAAAAATTATTGTACCGCGAGGCGCCGCTGTATAAAAGGACATCATTGTTTGTTGTCCCTTTGAATTCAAATCCGCTGACGTAATCGAAGGTTTCCCTGGGGTTATTCATCCTGAAATATACTGCATAAGAATCAGATGTACAAACAGGGTCCATTCTTGTGATAGCCGTATACCCGGGAGCCGAGTAATCCTCAAAACCCGGGCGTTCATAAAAACCTGTGACAGTGTATGTCCTTGTTTCTTTTATAAACAGTTTTTCGCCTGCAACCGGTTCCTCATCCACACCATCGTCTACATCTTCAGAATGCACGTATGGATCGCGCTGCGTCAACTTATTATCTCCGAAGTACCTGTTACCAACTTCAAGTCGAATTTTATCCCCGATTTTATGCAGTACGCCACCATTGGATGCCAGGTGGGCGGGCAAAATTATTTCTTCGGATGTCCGGGGAAGTTCTCCGCTTATGATATGGATTGGCATAATATCCATAAACAAATCATCGGCTCCCATAATAAACAAATACGGTTTATACTCATTAGAACTACCAATATCTGCATAGCCTATATTATCGGCGAAAGCAGCGCTTTCAATTTTTTTATCATATTTAAGCTTTTCTGCTGTCTCGCTATCGATGTCGTAAAATGCACCATGCCAATCACCGTTTTGATAGATGGCATTATCCAGCATGTAATCCTGCAAACTGGATATGAGAGTAGTTACTGCCGTAATCATGGCGGCAGACAGGATAATACCGATAATCGTAACCATGGTGCGGGTTCTGTTCATCGCAAGGGATTTGAGTGTTACTTTATTAAAGATATTCATCTCTTCATCACCTCGTCATGGGTGATCCTGCCATCTTCGATAGCTATGATGCGCTTTGCTTGCAAAGCAATGTTTTCATCATGGGTGATAACAATCAGCGTCTGATTGTACTTCTGATTAGAAAGCTTCAAAAGCTCAACTATTTCCTGACTGTTTTTGGAATCAAGGTTTCCGGTAGGCTCGTCCGCAAGCACCACTGCCGGCGCGTTCATCAACGCTCTGCCGATAGACACACGCTGCTGCTGGCCGCCGGATAACTGATTGGGGAGGTAATTTTCCCTGCCGTTTAGCCCGAGGGTGGAGATTAGCTCGTTAAAACGCTCCTCATTTACCTTTCTGCCATCCATCAGTACAGGCAAAGTGATATTCTCGGCAACATTGAGGACAGGTATGAGATTATAGAACTGATAGATAAGTCCAACCTGTCTGCGGCGGAAAATAGCAAGCTGTTCCTCGTTTTGCGCATACACATCCTGTCCGTCCATGTACACCTTCCCGGAAGTTGGCCTGTCCACGCCGCCGAGAATATGCAAAAGGGTAGATTTGCCCGAACCTGACGGGCCGATAATTGCAATGAATTCGCCTTTCTCCACGCTAAAGGATACACCGTCCAAAGCTCTGACTTCGTTTTCACCTTTACCATATATTTTTCTTAAGTTTTCAACCCTTAACAATTCCATTACATAAAACTCCTTTTGCTAAACTTCTTTATTTAGATTCCTTTAATTAGACCACTTTATTTTGATTCCTTTAATCATACTCCTTTAATTAGATTCCTTTAATTATACTCCAAACTCTCTTGTAATCTATGGTTATATTATACCTTATCAAAGTGATATCCGGGTGACTTCAATATTACAAAAACGTCACTTTAAATAGCATGTGTAGATACACCTGACAAGCGTATTTTCTTTTCTCAGGAAAATATGGCAAACAATTATAGATTTACTTGGCTACATTCGCTTCAGCAAGGGTAAAGTAGGTTGCTTCAGCAAGAGTAGAGCAGGTACATTGAATTTTTTACATTTTTGCGGTATAATTGACAGCAGCTCGTATTTTATAAGGGGTTATTACGAGGGATCGTTGCAAACCTTAGTTTATATAACCGGTGATTTATATAACCGGGTTATATAACAGGACATACGTTTCTATAACCGGCAATATGCTTAATGGAGGCACAGCAATATATTTAATGGAGGCGAAGAACATGACCAGGATATTACTTGTTGAAGATGATAAAAGCATTATTGACAACTTGACCGTATTTCTCAAAAAGGAGGGCTTTGACGTGGATGCAGTCACAGGACAGAAGGCTGCCCTGGACAAACTAAATAGCACTTCATACGACCTGATACTGCTGGATATATCCCTGAAAGATGGCAATGGTTTTTCCGTATGCTCTGCGGTAAAAGCCGATTTCAACATTCCGGTTATATTCCTCACAGCCTCCGATGATGAGTATAGCGTAGTTGCCGGTTTTGATCTCGGTGCCGACGATTATATCAGTAAGCCGTTCAGACCGAGAGAATTGATTTCCCGTATCAAAAATGTATTGCGCCGTAGCAATAAGCTTGGTACAACCATTGAGTATAAAGGCATAACGATAGATACAGAAAAAGGTGTTGCAATGAAGCATGGCAGGGACTTATTCCTTTCTGCCCTTGAGTACCGCCTGCTTTTAGTGTTTTTTAACAACAAGGGTGCTGTACTGTCAAGGAACAAGCTCCTTGGAGAAATATGGAATATTGCAGGAGAGTTCGTGAATGATAATACTCTCACCGTTTACATCAAAAGACTTCGTGATAAAATTGAGGATGATCCGCAGAATCCCGTCATCATCCGTACAGTCCGCGGTCTTGGCTACAAGGTTGGTGACTAGCTATGGGCTTCTTCCGCAACCCCGAAATTCGAAAGAGCGCATGGCTGTGGTTCCTGCTGAATCTTGTTATAATAACTGTTGCTGCAATCATAGACATAAAATACGGAATACTCGCCATCATTTTCTGCGGAGTATTTGATTTTGCCCATTTTATCTCTACGTACAGGCGATACAGGCACATCGCAGAGTTGAGCCGCGAGATTGATAAAATACTGCATAACAGCAGTAAATTCGATTTGAACCGTTTTTCCGAGGGCGAGCTTGCCATCCTGCACAGCGAAATCTATAAGATGACTGTACGACTCCGTGAACAGGCAGATGCACTTAAAAAAGATAAAACCTATCTTGCCGATTCCATTGCGGATATTTCGCACCAGATCCGCACGCCTCTTACATCCATCAATCTGATTGCTAATTTTTTGGCCGATGAAGAATTGCCTGATGAACGTCGTCTTTCACTGGTTAAAGATTTGCTTCATCTTCTTTCTCATATAGATTGGTTGATTTCGACTTTGCTGAAAATATCAAAGCTTGATGCCGGAACAGTTGAGTTTGCTAAAGACAGGGTGCAAATATCCGAGCTTATCCGAAAGGCAGTAAAACCGCTTGCCATACCAATGGAACTGCGCAATCAGCAGTTAGTGGTTAAGGCAGAGGGCAATGAGCATTTTGAGGGTGATCTTGCATGGACAGCAGAGGCAATTGAAAATATCCTCAAAAACTGTATGGAACATACGCCCAATGGCGGCACACTTACTATAGAAGCCAAAGAAACACCAATTTATACCGAACTTGTCATTACCGACACGGGAACAGGTATCGCGCCGGAGGATCTGCCTCACCTTTTCGAAAGGTTTTATAAGGGCAAAAACTCAAGCGACAGCAGCGTCGGCATCGGCCTTGCGCTGTCACGGATGATTATTGCCGCCCAAAACGGAACAATCAAAGCCGAAAACCGCAAAAACGGCGGCGCATCGTTTACTGTGCGTTTTTATAAATGTACGGTTTAGTTTGTGGGGACGGGGCAAATATTGTTTATTGAAAATAAAACATGAATAAATTTGAATAGTTTTTGCCCCGTCCCCATTTTTACATTTTTACCGTCCCCATTTTTACCCATTTTTAGATTGACACTGCGGCTATTATGGCATACTATAAACATAAAGCCAGTTTTTAAATATTCTGGGTAAGAGTAATAATCGTTTCAAAGGAGGTTTTACAACATATGGATTTGCGAAAAGATTTTACCTATGCATTAGTTGTTCCCACAAGTATGGGAGTTCGTATCACACCAATCAATGGGCAGCCCGTGCACAGCAGTGATACTTATATCATGCAGGCTACCAGCGCAGAAACTAATGTGGCAAGCATTTCTTCATACCTCGGACTGCCTGTCAAAGTGCTCACAACCTTTGTAAAGGGAAGTCCTATAGCGCAATTTATTAAAAACAATCTTGCAAGCCGGCATATGGCTTATGAAGGTAAGGAAGTCCCGCAAGGTGGACCGTGGGGATATCGCCATCAGTTTAACATTGCAGACAGCGGCTACGGTTCGCGCGGCCCGAGGGTACACAATGACCGTGCAGGTGAAGTAGGCAGAACTCTGAATGTAAAAGACTTTGATTTGGACAGGATTTTTGGCAAAGAAGGTGTACAAATTTTGCACCTTTCAGGCTTGGTCAGCGCGTTATCACCGGAAACAGGCGTTTTCTGCCTTGAACTGTCCAGGGCTGCAAAGAAATTTGGTACGCGGATTTCTTTTGACCTGAATTACAGGGCTTCCTTTTGGGAAAACCGCGAGAAAGAGCTTCACGATATTTTCACTGAAATTGCAAGCATTTCGGATATACTCGTAGGCAATGAAGAAGATTTTCAACTGTGCCTCGGTATTGAGGGCCCTGAGGCGGGCGGAAAGGATCTTACCGCAAAAATTGAAAGTTTCAAGGAAATGATCAAATGTGTGAAAAAGGCATTCCCTAACGCATCTGTTTTTGCAACAACACTGCGCCAGGTTATTAGCGCCAACAGCCATAAGTGGGGCGCTATCATGCTGGAGGGCGATACCTGGCACGTTATAGAACCGCGCGAAATCACTGTGCTCGACCGTATAGGAGGGGGAGACGGCTTTGTGGGCGGCATGCTCTATGCTATCCTGAAAGGCTGGGAACCTGAAAAATGGATTCAGTTCGGCTGGGCAAGCGGCGCACTGGCTACAACCTTCCTGACGGATTATGCCCAACCTGCCGATGAAGAGCAGATCTGGAGTATCTGGGAAGGTAACGCACGTGTAAAGCGTTAAATAATATGATTTAACAAAAAAAGTAAAATAAAAGGGCAAAAATAAAAGTAAGACAAAGGGCCATTTCTTTTGTCTTGCCAGATAAAAGAAGCGTCCCCTCGTCTTGCTGTCTTTATCTTGTCCTTGTTTTGAATACTGTTTAAAGAGATGTTATTAAATGGAGAAAGCTGCAAAACTCAATTGCTATTACTTCGGCTTGGGCACCGTGGGAAGGGATATGTTATATATTATGGTCAGCATGTATCTCATGGTGTATCTTACCGAAATTCTCAATCTGCCTGATTCAGTTATGTGGTATATGACAGGAGCGCATACAGTTTTGCGGATATTCGACGCTGTAAACGACCCTTTCATGGGCGTTCTGGTAGATAACGCCCAAACGCGTTTCGGGAAATTCAAACCATGGATAGTTGCAGGGAGTATAATTGGCGGTATTCTTACAATCCTGCTTTTTACCGATTTTGGATTCACAGGCACGGAATATGTCATTTACTTTATAATTATTTATCTTGCATGGGACCTGGCATATGGCATAAACGACATTGCTTACTGGTCCATGCTTCCATCACTCGCCATTGACTAGAAGGAACGTGAAAGGATAGGCTCTTTTGCAAAAATCTGCGCCAATATAGGTATGTACATAGCCGTGGTAGGCATACTTTCCGTGACAAATGCATTGGGCGGCAACACAAGGGCATGGTTTGTTTTTGCAGTAGCTATTGTGGCAATCACATGGGC
Organism: Bacillota bacterium; assembly: GCA_013314855.1. Taxonomy (NCBI): domain Bacteria; kingdom Bacillati; phylum Bacillota; species Bacillota bacterium. Next base: position 9,337 of record JABUEW010000146.1, read on the forward strand.
GTTTTTGTGCTTTACAGTATTCGGGGTTAAAGAAAATCGCTCGATCTATAAGAAAGAGAAGACGACTTCTCTTAAAGAGATGTTCGGGGTAATCTTCAGAAACGACCAGCTTTTGTTTACAGCCATTTCCATGGTGCTTTTTATGATAGGATATACCACCACGACAAGTTTCGGCGTCTATTTCTTTAAGTATGCATACAAATACGAAAATATGTACATGGTTTTTGCAGGTATATTAGTCCCTTAAGGTCAAAATTCATCTCAAAGTGGAAAAAAATCAGAATGACGTTACCTGAATACCAGCTAATTCAGGCACTACAAACAGATTCTTTACCCTGAGTCCAGTTGTTATTACAGTCTTACCCAATTTGGTCAAATAGTATTTGTATGTACCCTTAATTTTCTTTATTAGTCCATGAACATGAAGTCTCTTAATAATCCGGGAAATTGAAGCAGAACTCA
>JABUEW010000147.1 GCA_013314855.1 Bacillota bacterium
GTTTGGGTATAATTGTATTGAAAATATTGTAAAAATATTATAAAATAGGACATGATGTGTTGAACAACAGGCATAAGGAGTGAGTCGGATTGAAGAAACTGCCATATGGTATCAGTAATTATAAAATGCTGGTAGAAGAGAATTTATACTATGTTGATAAGACAATGTATATAGAAAAACTAGAGAATTTACATTCATACTATTTATTTTTCCTGCGACCGAGAAGGTTTGGCAAAAGTTTATTTGTATCGTTGCTCCAAAGCTATTATGATATAAATGAAAAAGAGCATTTTGATGCTTTGTTTAAGGACACTTATATAGGACGGAATCCGACAAAAGAAAGGAACAGCTACCATGTTTTAAAATTTAACTTTTCCGGGGTAACTACCGGTACAAAGGAACAACTGGAAGAAAGCTTTATCAGCGTTACAAGGCTGGCATTTAAAGATTTCATAAATCGCTATAAATTATCGCCTGACTATATAATAAAAGAATCCGATTTGAATATATCAGCAGCGAATATATTGGAGGATTTTTTTACAGATGTTAAGAGTAAAATCGATAAGCCCATTTACGTTATCATAGACGAATATGACCATTTTGCAAATGAGCTTCTAAGCTTTCAGTTTGATCTGTTTAAGCAATCGATAAGCAGGACAGGATTTGTTAGAAAGTGGTACGAGGTGCTTAAAAAAGCCACTGATACAATTGTAAAGCGCATATTTGCCACGGGTGTAAGCCCAATTACCCTGGATAGCCTTACCAGCGGATTTAACATTGCCGATGACATAACAAGGCTGGATACTTTCAATGAAATGTTGGGATTTACCGAGGAAGAAGTAAGGCGGATGGTTAAGGATACGGCCCGTTTTCCTGTGAGCGAAAGTGATATGGACGAGTTGATGGAAGTGCTGCATAAGAACTATGACGGGTATTTGTTTTCGGAAGATGCACATACCAGGTTATATAACAGCGAGATGATACTCTATTATCTAAAAACCTATATAGAAAAGAAGAAAGGGCCTAATAGTTTAATAGACCAAAATATTGCCAGTGATTATGGCAAACTGGGTAAAATGTTTGAACTAAAAAATAAAACAGGCAATATAAAAGTTCTGGAGAAGATATTGGCCGGAGAAGAAATAGCAGCACAAATAACCAGGCAATTCAGTATGGAAAAGGATTTTACGCAGGATGATTTTATATCGTTGCTGTTTTACTTGGGGCTCCTTACTATAGATAAAAAGATATTGGATAGTGTGGTTTTAAAAACACCGAATTATGTTATCAAGGGTTTATATCATCAATACTTTGTGAAGAAATTAAATGAAGAAACGGATTATGATATTGATATATCTTTTATCAAGGAAGGTATAAGGCAAATTGCCCTTGAAGGCAAGAACGAAAAGTTTATAGAAGTGATCGAAAAGACCCTGCACAAGCTTTCCAACCGTGATTACATAAATTTTGACGAAAAATATGTTAAACTTATTATGCTTTCTTATTTTATGCTAAGCAACATATACCTGGTGAAATCGGAATACGAAGTAGATGGCGGATATATAGACATAGCTCTATTGAAGAGGGAACCCATTGATCCTGCCTATTTTGCAATATTTGAGGTAAAGTACATAAAGAAATCGGAGTATGAGGCACACGGGGAAAAAATCATAGAAGAGAAGAAAAACGAAGCCATGGAACAGATAATGAAGTACAAAAGCTCTGATGAGCTTCAAAACCTGCCCAGGCTTAAGAAATGGGTAATTGTTTTTGTGGCGGATAAATGTGTTGTTAACATGGAGATAATATGCTTGCTAAGGTAAACATTTATTTTTGGTATTGATGGTTCAATGCAGCTAATTGAGTCTGATTCTCCTCCTTATAAAAGGCTTGCTTTTGTTAAAACGGCTCTTTTCTAAGTTTTAAAAGCTCTTCGCCGTTTTTTATTTTTGACAATCCAATTCGGCACCTGGCAACTGCACTATTATATCTTCTGGTCCATAAAATCAAATCCTCTTCTTCGTCAATGTCAAAATAGCTTTTAATATCCATGAAGCCGTTTTTTATTGATTAATTTTAGTCAGTTCATTCCTCAGGTTTTCCTTTTTATCAATTAGAGTCTTTAAACTGGTTTGGACCAAGTCCATTGTTCTTTTTAATGATTTTATCTGTTCTTCTATTTCCTTAACGCTTTTATCTGCATCTATTAGCTGTTCTTCTAGCTTATTTTTATACACTAGTATGTAGTTTTCAAAGCTGTCTAAAGCATCCGAATATTTGATTACAAATATATTTCTGGTTTAATAGCTCACAGCATCTATGTTATAGAATAATTATATAATTTTCGGAAATATAAATTTTCAAAATAGATTGAATTTCCACTTTTTTTCAGTTATAATCATAATGTAAATACTAAATATGCTAATAATAAAGAAAATGAAGGTGTTGTATCTCTCTATATGATAGTGTTAATTTATGCATATAATATATAATAGTTATCTATACAATAGTATTACTGTAATTCAGAGGTGTATATAATGAGATTAAACTTAAAAAATATCGGAATGATTGAAAATGCTAATATTGAATTTAATGGACTTACTGTAATATCCGGTGAAAATAACACTGGTAAAAGTACAATAGGTAAAGTACTTTATAGTATTTATTTTGGATTAAATGATTGTTTAAATAATATAGAAGAATATAAACTTACATCAATTCAGCATGACATTTCAACTATTAATAGGCTTATAATGCAATTAAATATTGGTGCTCCAAAAGAGTTGACAAAGCTTAAGTATTATTTTACAACTGAAAATGCTTTTGAAAACTTACTTTCAGGCTTAAATGAATTAATGCATTTTCTTGATAATCATAAAAACTTGGGAAATAAAAAGAGAGAAGAATTAAAAAATTATATTAATATTGTATTAAAAAAAATTAATCTTAAAGCTGATAATCAAGAATTCATAAATTATGCTCTTAATCTTACATTAAATAGAGAGTTTTATGGGCAAATTAATAATGTTTTTAATAATAATGAAGGTGAGATAAGGGTATTTGAAGGTGAAAAACAAATTATAGAACTTATCATTATTAATAATGAAATAAAAGGAAATCCAATAATTGAAAGGATACCTTTCAGAGATGCAACATTTTTAGATTCATCTACTTTTTTCAATTATACTCCTTCACAATTTTCTTTTCTGCGTTGGTATCCTAATAGACATTATGAAGACTTAGCAAATAAAGTTGCTAATAAAGCAAAAAAAGAAAATATTGTTGATGAGTTCTTTAGCAAAGAAAGTAGAGAAATAATCGATAAATATTTTTCTAAAATAATTACTGGCAAATTGGAACAAGCACCTAGTGGGAAATACAGTTATATTATTAACGGCAAAAAGTTAAATATAGAGAACTTGGCAACAGGTTTAAAAATATTTTCCCAAATTAAGCTTTTATTTGATAATGGTTATATTAATAGGGATTCTATCTTCATTATTGATGAACCGGAAGTACATCTTCATCCAAAATGGCAAATATTACTTGCAGAGCTTCTTGTTCTCTTTGTGAAAGAAGTTGGAGCTAATATTGTCTTAACCTCTCATAGTCCCTATTTCATAGAGGCTATTGATGTTTACAGCGATCATTACGGATTAAAAAGTAAAACCGATTTTTATTTAGCAACTAAAAATGATAACGATATGGCAACTTTTGAAAATGTCAATACGTCTCTAAATAAGGTTTATGAACTGCTGGCATTTCCTTTTGAAGTATTGCAAGATGTAAAGGTTGGTAAATTATATGAAGATACATGATTGTATTCAAGTATTCTCACAATTAAAACACATTTACATAGAACCACTCTCAGAATGCAGTAAGAGTGATCAGGGTAAAATAATATGTAATGATAATTTTACGTGTTATAGCTTAGAAAAGTTTAACAAAAATTGTTTGAAGTTACAATGTTGTGCAGCAGATGCTTTATGGTTTGATAATCACTTAGGTGTTATTATTACCGAATTTAAAAGTGGGAAATTAGATAGTGATGAAAAGAGAAGATTAAGACTGCAATTATTTGAAAGCATTTTCATAATTCTACCTGAAATAATTAATAAATTCGGCGTAAATATTTCTTTAAAAGACATTTGCGATTTAAAAAAAGTATGTATCATAGTTTATGATGTTGATCGATATCAAGATTTAAAAAGTCAAAATATAGCCAAGCATATTGATGTTTTATCCCATTTCAACCTTGAACACCTTAAAGGAAAAGTGTATGATACAATACTTCCTTTTGAGAAAGAAGAGTTTATTAACCGTCTAGAAACTTTTAGAAATCAGAAGCTTAGCCCTAAGTAATCGCTCCCATTCCTCTAAAGTTTAAAGATCTCTAAAAACCTTTCTATAATCTCTTTTCTCTCAGTTTCCGTCCTCTGGTTTCTTAAGATATAAAAAATATTTATTAATGTAATTGGAGATGTATAACTAATCAGCTTATTATCTACTGAAAGCTCCATTATACGCTGTGCCGAAGAATGTCCTTCCCTTTCTTCTATTAGATAATCTAATAATATATTTATATCCAAAAAAACTTTATATATTGAATTTTTCAATTCTTGCATAAATTTTATCCCCTTCATCAACATTATGCAAACCACGTTTCAATTTCTCCAGCTTTTCAAATGCAGCTTTTTTATCTCCTTTTACAGCAACTAATTTACCGATAACCTTCCCGTTTTTTGTAAAAATCACAGGTTCATTTTGCATTATATTTATATATTTGCCAAAATTATTTTGTAATTCTTATGATACAAAAATGATTTTTCTTTTCAATCTCCCTTTTCACCTTATTGGCTGATTTGCTATCTATTTCAAACACATAGGGCAATTCATTTAAAATATTATTATTTATGGTTTTATAACTTTTTAACTCCTCCATCAGGTATCTATCGTCGCATTCTATTATCGTAACTGTCCTTATCTTTATTCTTTTACTTTCCCGCTCCCATTCCTCTAAAGTTAAAAGAACATTTTCAGGTATGTTATTTTCACTGTTTTCCTTTAAATAGTCAATGATTTCCCTGATTGAAATTCCATTGTCCAGTGCATTGACAGCGGCCTTAAATGATAGTTTATAGATGCTTACGGTATCTTCCGATATTTTTTCGGCAAATTTATCGAAGAAGAGTATATGATTATGCTTCATACTTCCTTCGGAAACAATTATTTCATAATTCGGCTGTACTATAAAACCCGATTTTTCGGCCTTTTCATTTAGATTGTAATTATCTGTCATACCCAGCACGTATGCTCCCAAGGGGGTGACTCTAAAGTATTTTACCGAAAAGAATTCGGTATTTCCATATTCATCACTATCTTCAACCAGGGCTACATCAACAATTCCCATAACCGAAAGGTACTCAAAGAACATTATCTCTATAAATCTTCCCTCGATTTCTTCCCAATCCTGTGTCCTACCAGTATAATACCTGTAATAATCGTCGTAGGAGTCTATACTGCCAACTACGTTTGTAAGGAAGTTTCTGTCCATTTTTTTTATGTACTTGAGAAATTCATTCATTTTTATCCATTTGTTAACAGGGCACCCTAAAAGATACTTTAGGATTAGTTCCCTGCAAGTCTTGAAGTTTGGGCGCATGCTGGTCTTGATTTTTATCTCGCGTATCCTGTCCAGTTCATATATTACTTCTGACCGGATATAAGCCTTTAAGAGCATGTCACATTTTTCCGCAAGATTTAATTTCAGGAACTCTTTAGCTCTCGATCCTATTATAAGCATCCCGTCGCTCTCCTCCACGATGCCTGCCTCTGACAATAGCCTGCATATGCCGTATATCCTGTTAGTCTGCTCTACTGTCCTTATGTCATCCATGCTGCTGAAACCGCTTGTTAAAACTTCCTTATTCTCGAGGGCTTCATTTATTTTTAAAACAGCACTCTTTACCGGAAGATTGCTTCCTTTGGTGGCTTTAAGTTTTGCATTATTTATAAGCATTATGGTATTTATGAAATCCTTCTCAAAGCTCTCCCTGATCACAAGCTCCTTGTCAATAATGTCCCTGTCAGGCAATCTTTCCAGAGCTGTGTATCTGATTTCCAGCGGTTTTACCAGCTTCTTTAATATATTAAATATGGGTGCCGGTATGGAATACGGTACGAAGAACAGTCTTGCCGGCGAATAATCATCAAACTGCTCAACTAAATATCCATAATGATAACTTTTACGTTCTCTTCCGTGTTTCTCCAATATATGTTTTATCTCCGACGAGTCCAATCTCCCCCCGGCCCTGACATATTCCTCTACAAGTTCTTTTTCAAACGGATTAAGAATATTCCATATCCTTATAATATTCTGCTCATCGCTCAGGTATTTATCAAGTATGGAAACCATTTCCGCTTTCTTCCTCTGGGAGGTTTTTATTCCTGCGAGTTTCAAAAAATAAGGCAGTGTATCTTTACCACCGTAAGTTCCCATCCGTTCAAGATAAGCTTTTAATGACATGTTTCTACTCCACTCCTATCTCATGTGCCGATTTAATATAATATTTATATCCTTGTTCTGTAAGGAACAGCTGCCTGTTTGCGGCAAAATCCTGTTCCCTGCTTTCTTGCGTCACAAGACTGTAAAAATACGCAACATTTTCCCTCTCTTTCGGCCTTAAAATTCTTCCCAGCCTTTGTGCCTCCTCCTGCCTGGAACCAAATGTCCCTGACACCTGTATAGCCACATTTGCATCCGGTAAATCGATGGCAAAGTTTGCAACCTTTGATACAATAAGGGTTTTTAATCTTCCTTTTTTGAAATCCTCATACATCCTGATTCTCTCTTCATTAGGAGTTTTCCCTGTTATAATAGGGGCCTTCACTTTATCTGCAATTTTGTTCAATTGCTCTATGTATTGGCCTATTATCAGGACATTATCTTCCCTGTGCTTTTCAAGCAAGATATCGATAACCTCCATCTTTTTGTAGTTCTCGGCGGCAATTCTGAACTTGTCCCTGCTGTTGCTTACGGCATAGTCCATTTTTATATCCTCGGGCATAGGTACCCTTACCTCGATACAATTTGCACACGCTATCCAACCTTGCTTTTCAAGGGTCTTCCAGGGCATATCATACTTTTTGGGACCAATAAGGCTGAAAACATCTTCTTCCAGTCCATCCTCCCTTACAAGGGTTGCTGTAAGCCCAAGCCTTCTTTTTGCCTGTATTTCGGCAGTTATTCTGAAAACAGGTGCGGGCAGCAGATGAACTTCATCATATATTATAAATCCCCAGTCTTTCTTTTTAAACAAATCAAAGTGAGGGAAATTCTGTGTTCTGTCATTCCTGTGGGTCAGTATCTGGTAGGTTGATATGGTCACGGGCTTGATTTCTTTGACTTCTCCGCTGTATTCACCGATACAGTCTTCAGGAATGTTGGTCTTATCCAATAGTTCCTGCTTCCACTGTCTCAGTGCGGTAATGTTTGTAGTAAGTATCAGGGTTTCACTCTTTATCTTTTCCATTAAAATCATTCCCACAACTGTTTTACCTGCACCGCAAGGGAGGACGATTACTCCGCTGCCCCCTTTATTTGAACCTCCGGCATAAAATGCGTCAGCAGCTTGTTGCTGATAGTCCCTGGGATGGAACTCCCTTCCTTCGGAAGTGATACTTTTCAATTCTATATCAAAATGGGCACCGGAGACATATCCGGCTATATCTTCAACAGGATGCCCTATCTTGATTAGCAGATGTTTTATGTGTCCCCTCATGTCAGGGCTAATCTTCAATTTAAACTCATTTACTCTTTCTTTTATATACTGCTGCACTTGTTTGTTATTTGAAATTTCAGTGATAATATACCTGTCTTCCGATACCAGGAACAACTCTCCATTTTCACGTATAAGCTTTACCTTTCCGTACTTTTTAACGTTATCCTCTATATCCCTCCTTACATTTTGCGGCAAGTCAAACTTACTGTATTTTTCAAGTATTTCGATTATCATTTCTGCGCTCATGCCGCTGGAAGCAGCGTTCCATAAGGAAAGGGGAGATATTCTATAAGTATGTATATATTCCGGGCTTTTCTCCAGTTCAGCAAATCTGGCAATTTCGTCTCTTACTTCTTCGTACAGTTCATTGTTAACTTCAACCAGTATGGTCCTGTCACCCTGAACTATAACCGGGTTGTTGGTGTTATACGCCATTTTTAATATTCTCCTTTACCTGGTATAACTAATAAACTAATAAACTAATAATAATAACATATAATTTTAATTTAACAGGAAATATATTACCCTAAAATTTAAAAATCATCAATGCCTATGGGCGCATTTTCTTCATAAAAATAAAATGCGTCCTATCATTTACAACTTTTACAATGCACATATTTTATGTAAAATGTATATGATAATAGCAAAGGAGGGATGGCAAATTTCTGGGTGATACAATACTTTTAATTTCACGGTATTTCTTGTATAATATATTTAGATTTCTATCTTCTATTTCGAGCACAAAAATTTCTCCATTACACAAGTTGCATATTGGTATGATTTCGTCTACATTTACTTTTACTCCTTTATATTCTTTTATTTTTTATTTATAATTCTATAGTCAACTTCCTGCCGGCATGCTGGACAATAAGCTTTATTCATTACCAACTCCCCCTTAAAATCATAAGCAGTAATAAATCCCTGTGAAGGGAACAAAAATAAGAGCCAGGGTCATCTATTACAAAAAGTTTTGATTTCCTCTTGAATTTCTATTGATTTTTAAGAAATTCTTTAAAGTCTGTTTCTGTAATAGTATTCAGGGTTTCCCTTCGCTCCTTTGAGTAATCGCCCTTTCCATTGTCAAACAAACGGATAAAGTTTACCATCCCAATGGGTCCTAACTTTTCAGAAAGAGCTTGTAAACCTTCCTTCTGTAATTTATCCAAATCCTTCAAATTAAGTGCATTTATCATTCTAGCACCTCCATTACAAATTCTATAGGGTTCATAACTCTTATTTTTATATCTGAGCGTTTAACTGCATTTAGCAGTACTTTATCTGTTGTGAGCATATAATCAATACAATAAAATTCACAAAATGCAATGTGCAAAGCATCAAAATATTTAATATTAAATGCATCTAGTTCTTTTGCTCAAATATTAATTTTTTCATCATATTTTAACATTTCTTTTTCTATTGAACTATATAACATTATAACCTTTTTCTTCTTATAATCGTCAGTCATTCTACTTAGCTCAAATTGTATGGCCGGGCTTTCACAAAGTATATACCCATTATTTAATATTCTGTTTATAATCAGTAATAAAGCTTCCGTTTCAAGTCTTATTCTTCCCTGAGTTAAATCGTCAAACGGACGATTATAACAACAAACATCAAAATATATTTTAGCCAATTTATATATCATCCTTGTTTATAAACTTTCCACATCTCTATTATAGTATAGCAAACCATTACCTATTTATCAACCTGGTTTTAATTTGAGGGTCGATTTTTATTTGTGTAACAGAAAAATACAATATAACCACAAAATACCATTAATTATGGAAGACAACTCCCAGCAAACCTTAATTCTAAATTTTAACAAGGCAAATTAAAATTTATCAATTTTAATTTCTTATCATCTTATCAAGACGTCAATTCCCCTGTTGTATGTAGAAAAGTATTATATTG
>JABUEW010000148.1 GCA_013314855.1 Bacillota bacterium
AATTATTATATCAAGTATTAAAAATATTGCATATGTCAAAATATTCAGTTAATATTATATTCATAAATATTGGAAAATATCAATAAAAGTAATATAATATAAACGTGAACGAGAAAATGTAAATAAAAAAATATGAGAAAAAAGCAGGGAAAAAGAAATTTATATCGAATATATTAATTACAACTTAAAACGGAAGGTGGTAACATCAATGGAAATTACCGACATTCGCATCAGGAAAATTGATGCAGAAGGCAAAATGAAAGCTGTTGTTTCAGTTACCTTCGACAATGATTTTGTTGTCCATGACATTAAGGTAATTGAAAGTCAAAACGGCATGTTCATTGCAATGCCAAGCAGAAAAACTCCCAGTGGTGAATTTAAAGACATAGCACACCCGATAAATGCTGCTACAAGGGAAAAAATACAAAAAGCAATCCTTGAAAAATATGAAGCGGCAACAACTGAGAATCAGGGGACAACTGTATAACAAAAATAATTAATTAAAACTTAAACTTTGCTCTGTTGAGCAATAATTTAAGGTATATGCCTAAACTAAAAATTCATCATAATCCGATATCATGGTGAATTTGATTAAAAAGAATATTTGAGCTGGGAGAATAAAAGGCTGTTCCTTGAATCTTAAGGAATATATTAAAATTTACTATTGAATTGTTATTGGAGGAAAAATTGTTTTCTCAGGTCATAGTCTACATGGTTTACTTGTAGGCTATATTTTTATGTACCCATTTTTTCTTATTTCAATCTATAATATATATATAGAATATAGATATATAGGATGTAACAGCATGTGCAAATAAAATAAGTTGAAAATTTCAATAAAAAGTGAGAGAATATAACTTAGGAGGAGAGAGTAAAACATGAATAAATTAATAGCATTGGTGCTAGCAGCCGGTGAAGGTAAAAGAATGAAATCAAAACACTCAAAGGTTATACATAAGATTTGTGGGAAACCGGTTATAAGCTGGGTTTGTAACGCTGTGGAAAAAGCCGGTTTTACAGAGACCATAATTGTGGTTGGACATCGTGCTGACGAGGTAAAAGAATACCTGGGTGATAAATACCAGTATGTATTTCAAGAAGAACAGCTGGGTACAGGCCATGCAGTAATTCAGGCTGAAAGCCTATTAAGAGAACGAGAAGGACTTGTATTTATTTTGTATGGAGATACACCTTTAATTTCTCCGAAGACTATGAATGATGCTATTGCATTCCATAAAAATAGTGGTTGCCAGGCCACAATTGTCACGGCAGTACTGGATGACCCTTCAGGTTACGGCAGAATAGTCAGAGACCCGGACGGGAGTGTAGTTAGAATTGTTGAACACGTGGATGCTTCTCCTGAAGAGAGGAATATCAAAGAAATTAATTCAGGGATGTATTGCTTTTGTATAAAGGATTTGTTATCTGCTCTCAAGGATTTGGACAATAATAATGACCAGGGCGAATACTATATAACTGATACGATTGAAATACTTTTAAAGAAGGGACTTAAGGTTGGGGCTTATGAAGTTAAAAACCCCCAGGAAATACTGGGTATTAATGATAGAATTCAATTATACCAGGTGTCGGAAATAATGAGAAAAAGAATTCATGAAAATTATATGCGGGAAGGAGTGACGATAATTGATCCGAACTCTACATTTATCGATGACGGCGTGAAAATAGGCATGGATACCGTTATTTATCCAGGAACGATAATTGAAGGCAGTAGTGAAATAGGAGAAGACTGTATAATTGGTCCAAACAGTAGAATAATTTCTTCAACTATAGGTAATGGGGTGGAATTTGTGAATTCCATTGTAGTAGAAAGTGTCATTGGTGATAAAACTACCGTCGGACCTTTTGCATATATAAGGCCCGGCAACGAAATAGGAAATAACGTTAAAATCGGCGATTTCGTTGAATTGAAGAAGTCTGTCATTGGAGACAAGACAAAAATACCTCACCTTGCTTATATAGGGGATGCTATTGTAGGAAGGAATACTAATATAGCCTGCGGAGTTATTACTGTAAATTACAACGGGAAAGAAAAGAACAGGACAATTATAGGGAACAATGCTTTTGTGGGGTGTAATGTAAACCTTATAGCTCCTGTGGAGGTTAAGGATAATTCCTATATTGCAGCAGGTTCGACAATTACCGATGATATTCCTGAGTATTCCCTTGCAATAGCAAGAGAGAGGCAGGTAATAAAGGAAGATTGGGTTAGAAAAAAAGGCATGGAGAGAAAGGAATAAATAAACAAGAGAGTAAAGAAAGGCAGAAGGAAGGGTATAGAATGAATATACATGGTAAAGATATAAAAATTTTTTCAGGAAACTCACACAGGGCATTAGCAGAAGAAATTGCTGAAAAAATAGGGCTTCCTGTAGGAATTGCTACTGTAGGCAAGTTTAGCGATGGAGAGACTGAAGTTAATATCGGTGAAGTGGTAAGAGGCTCCGATGTATTTGTAATTCAATCTACCTGTTATCCTGTAAATGATAACCTTATGGAGCTTCTTATAATGATGGATGCTCTTAAAAGGGCCTCTGCAGGAAGAATTACGGCAGTTATTCCGTACTTTGGATATGCAAGGCAGGACAGAAAAGCAAAAGCCAGAGATCCGATTTCAGCCAAATTAGTAGCTAATCTTATTACAGTTGCCGGGGCTGACAGGGTGCTTACCATGGACCTCCATGTCCCCCAACTCCAGGGATTTTTCGATATACCCGTGGATCATCTCCTGGGAGTGCCTATATTGGCGGAATATTTTAAGGAAAAGTTCCACGACCTGGAGGATCTGGTAATAGTATCACCTGATGTGGGAAGTGTAACCAGGGCAAGAAAGCTTGCCGAGCGTCTTGATGCACCCATTGCGATTGTAGATAAAAGAAGGCCAAAGGCTAATGTAAGCGAGGTTATGAATATAATTGGGGATGTTTCATGTAAAAAGGCTATACTGATAGACGACTTGATAGATACGGCAGGGACCATTGTTAACGCTGCTGATGCATTGACCAAAGCGGGAGCAAAGGAGGTATATGCTTGCGGAACTCATGGAGTATTGTCCGGCCCTGCTGTGGAAAGGATTAAAAACTCTTCGATAAAGGAGCTTGTTATACTGAATACAATACCATTGACCAAGGAAAAAAGAATAGATAAAATAGTATCAATTTCTGTTGCCCCAATATTTGCAGAGGCTATTGAAAGAATTTATGGTGATATGTCCATAAGTTCTCTCTTTACATGACATGATGCCTCACAAAAGTACACGATGATAGGAAAGGAGTACCTTTTTTGGAAGAACTTCACATAATAGCAGGACTGGGGAATCCGGGGATAAAGTATAGGAATACCCGGCATAATGTAGGTTTTGATACTATTGACATGTTGTCGGAGAAGTTTGATATAAATGTGAAGCAGCTTAAGCATAAGGCCCTTATTGGGGATGGCTATATAGAGGATAAAAAAGTTTTGCTTGTAAAGCCCCAAACATACATGAATGCCAGCGGAGAAAGCATAAGGGATATAGTGGAATGGTATAAAATCTGCATGAAATGGTTAATACTGGTATATGATGATGTGGATTTGCCCCTTGGAAAGATCAGGGTGCGCCGAAGCGGAAGCGCCGGAACCCATAATGGAATGAAGTCGATTATATACCAGTTGCAGTCGGATGCTTTTCCAAGGGTAAGGATAGGGATAGGCAAGCCACCAGAAGGCATGGATATTGTGGGCCATGTCCTGGGGAAGTTTACTAAAGATGAAAGGGCTGTTATCGACAACAGTATTGTGAGAGCAGCAGAAGCTGTGGTTACAATAATTAAATCAGGCGTTGATGAAGCAATGGCAAGATTTAACGGTTAATACCCATTATTATAAAAAATTTATGGAAAAATAAGGATGAAATGGTTAACTGAACCTCTTTTTGAACTTGAAGGATATAATAAAATACTGGAGTCTGTTAAAAACGATGCAGCTAAAGTAAATATAATAGGCCCGTCAGATTCTCAAAAGGCCCATTTTGCTTATGCTGTCGTAAGTCACCTTAACCGTAAAGGGCTGTTTATTACTTATAATGAAATTCAGGCAAGGCGTTTTTATGAAGACTTTTTATTTTTCTTTGGTGATAATGTGCTTTTATTCCCAACGAAAGAAATCTTATACCATGATGTGGAAGCCAAAAGTAATGATACCATTTTCCAGCGTATAGCAGTACTTGACAAAATATTGGAAGGTAAATACCGGTTTATTGTTGCATCTATTGAAGCTGTTTCTCATAAACTGCCCTCAAAACGGCTTTTTTCCGATAACATATTGTTCTTTGAATCAGGAGAAAGCATAGATTTGGAGAAATTAATAGAAAAGCTTACGGATATGGGATATGAGAGGACAGATATTGTAGAAGGGAAAGGGCAGTTTTCCGTAAGGGGAGGAATAGTAGACATATTTTCTGTAGACAAGGAAGAGCCTTTCAGGATAGAATTGTTTGTCAATGAAGTTGATTCTATCAGGGTGTTTGATTCCCTGACCCAGCGTTCCATAGATAAACTTGACAAAGTTAAAGTTTTGCCTGCCAGGGAAATAATATGTCCAGGCAATAAAAGGAATGAAGTAATTAATAAGATAAAAGAGGACTTGGACAACTATACTAAAAAGTTAATCAAAAAGAAGGATTCGGAATTTATAAAACAGGTTAAAGCAAACATGGAACGGGATATTGAACGATTTGAGTCAAACCCCTATTTCCCTGGAGCAGATAGGTATATACCGTATATTCTGGATGATCCAGGTCATTTGTTAGATTACATGGAAGGAAATAAGATTATTTTTTTAGATGAGACTTCCAGGATAAGCCAGAGGGTGGACAATTTGCTCTTAGAGCACCATGAGGTATGTAAAGGGCTTTTGGAAAAAGCTCGAATTCTACCTTCAAACATTGAAATATACTATGACTATGAGGATACAGCTGCAAGGTTGGAAAAAGAGGCAATTATTCATATTAGTACTGTTGTTTCAAGGGAATATGGGTATACTTATAAAACTAATGCATCCAGGAACTACAACATATTATGCAAACAATTGCCTTCATACCACGGATTCATGGATATGCTTGCAAATGATATAGCAGACTGGAAGAAGAAAAATAACAAAATTGTCATATTGGCAGGAACAACGGCACATGGGGAAAAACTCCGTGACAGACTTGCATTAAACAATATTGAAGCAATATACCTGGAAGGCAAAGATGTTAAACTTTTACCGGGCAAGGTAATTATCACCCTAGGCAGTCTCAATAAGGGGTTTGAATATCCTTCTATAGGGCTGGTTGTAGTAAGTGACAGGGAAGTTTTTGGATATGCCAGGAGAACCAGGAAAATTCATAAAAAAGCTAAAGGTGTAAAGATTAGCCTGTTTACCGACTTAAACCCAGGAGACTATGTAGTACATCAGACCCATGGCATAGGCCAATATTTGGGAATAGAGAAACTTGTGGTTGACAATATTACAAGGGACTATATCAAAATAAGGTACCAGCAGGGTGATTTTCTCTATGTACCTACAAGCCAGCTGGATACCATACAAAAATATATTGGAGCTGAGGGAAAAGCTCCTAAATTAAGCAAGCTTGGCGGAAGCGATTGGATTAAAACAAAGAAGAAAGTAAAAGAATCATTAAAAAAATTAGCAGAACAATTAATAAGGCTGTATGCTCAAAGGAAGGCAATTAAAGGTTTTGCTTTTTCCAAAGATACTATATGGCAAAAGCAGTTCGAAGATTTATTTCCTTATGAAGAGACGGAAGACCAGCTAAAATGCGTGGAAGAAATAAAAAGAGATATGGAACTGGAAAAGCCTATGGATAGGCTTTTATGCGGTGATGTGGGATATGGGAAAACAGAGGTGGCATTGCGTTCCCTATTTAAAGCAGTTATGGACGGGAAACAGGTTGCTTTCCTTGTGCCTACCACAGTGTTGGCTCAGCAACACTATAATAATTTTAAAGAGAGGTTTAAGGAATTTCCCATTACTGTTGAGATGATAAGCAGGTTCAGAACAAGGGCGGAGCAAAACAGAATACTAAAAGACTTAAAGAAGGGGCATATTGATGTATTGATAGGCACCCACAGGTTGTTGCAGAAGGATATCCAGTTTAAGGATTTAGGTTTGCTGATAATTGATGAAGAACAGCGTTTTGGTGTTATGCATAAAGAGCGCCTTAAGAACATTCGTCCTGATGTGGATGTTCTTACCCTTACAGCTACTCCTATACCCAGAACCCTTCACATGTCGCTTATAGGTGTAAGAGATATAAGTGTTATAGAGGAACCTCCTGAAGAACGTTACCCTGTACAGACTTACGTAATGGAATATGATGTTGAAATAATAAAAGATGCCATTATCAGGGAATTGAGCAGGGGAGGGCAGGTTTTTTACCTTTACAATCAGGTGCGGACTATTGACGTTAAAGCTTCACAAATACAGACACTGGTCCCTGAAGCAAGGGTGGGTATTGCTCATGGACAAATGGAAGAAAGAAGACTTGAAGATGTAATGATTGCCTTTTTAAAAGGGGATTTTGATGTGCTTGTGTGTACTACCATAATTGAATCGGGGCTTGATATGCCTAATGTTAATACCATAATTGTGGAAGATGCAGACAAAATGGGGCTGGCCCAATTATATCAGCTCAGGGGAAGGGTAGGGCGCTCAAATAGGCAGGCATATGCTTATATAACCTACAAGAAAGATAAAGTTTTAACTGAAATTGCTGAAAAAAGGCTTCAGACCATAAAAGAATTTACAGAATTCGGCTCAGGGTTTAAGATTGCCATGAGGGATTTGGAAATAAGGGGGGCGGGCAACCTTTTAGGGCCTGAGCAGCATGGTCATATTGAATCTGTGGGCTATGAAATGTATTGCAGGTTGCTTGATGAGACGATAAAGGAATTAAAAGGCGAACGGCCTGTCCAAAAAGACGTGGAAATAACTATAGACTTAAATATTAATGCCTATATAGATGATGAGTATATAAACACAGAAATCCAGAAAATAGAAATGTATAAGAAAATAGCATCCATTGAAAACGAGGAAGATATGTTGGATATAAGAGATGAGTTGTTGGACCGTTATGGGGAGTTAACCCCTCCTGTTGAAAACTTAATACAAATAGCATATATAAAGGCCCTGGCAAAGGATTTGGGCTTTATAGCTATAAATGAAAAAGACGGTTCAATTATTCTACAGCTAAGGGATGGAGACAGCATAAGTATTGAAACTTTAGGAAAACTTGCCGCCAAATATAAAGGGCAGATACTATTTAATGCTGGTACCAGTCCTTATCTTAGGTATAAAATATCCGGAATGAATAGAGAAAATCTCCTTGAAAATATTAAGATTTTGTTACATGACATTAAAAGCTTTGAAGTAATATGAATACTTGATGTATAATAAAATAAGCAAGATTATTAAGAGGAGAGATATACTTTGAAGAGTGTTATTAATAAAAAAAATAAGAAATCCGGCAGTAAAACCGGGAAAGAAACAGTTAACAAAAATAAATATACATTATACGTATTAATAGGAATTGCTGTATTAATAGTGATAATTGCTGCAGTGGCAGGTTTTTCCACCTATGCTAAAAGTTATGTAGCTTCTGTGGGGAGAGAGAAGATCAGTGTTGATGAGTTCAGATTTTTTTTAGAACAAGAAAAAGATAATATGTTAGCCATTGCAGGGAATCCTGACCCTGAAACTTTTTGGGATACTACAATTACCGGTGGAGAAAAGGCTATAGATATTGCAAAAAAGAAAACTCTTGAAAATATCAGGGAACTCAAGATTCAGTTGATGAAAGCCAGAGAACAGAAGTTATCTTTGGACAAGACTGATTTAGAAAACATTGAAGCGAGCATAAATTCAATAATTGCCCAATATAGCAGCAAATCAGCTGCTAATTCTGCTTATATGGAAATTTACGGGATTAGCCTGGATGATTTTAAAGAGATTTACAAGGATTATCTCCTGAGAAACAAGCTGGTTCAAAAAGAAATGGAGTCTATAGAAGCAAGTGAAGATGAAATTGAAGAATATTACGGGAAGTTTCCTGATGCATTCAAAGACTCAAGCTATAGGACAAACGGGGAAGAAGCAGTGTGGGTAAAACATATCCTTATATTAACCGTAGATAAGGAAACCCAGGAAGAATTGTCCGGAGATAAATTGGAAGAAGCAAAAAAGAAGGCGGAAGATTTACTGGCAAGGGCAAAAAAAGGGGAAGATTTTGCAACTCTTGCTAAAGAGAATTCTGAAGATCCGGGTTCAGCTGAACATGGTGGAGATTATGTATTCGGCAAGGGCTATATGATGCCGGAATTTGAAGAAACTTCTTTTAAATTAGAGCCAGGCGATATAGATATGGTTAAAACTGATTCCGGATATCATATAATTAAACTTGAGGAAAAAATCCCCCAGGGAGAACCTGTTAGTTTAAGATGTGCAAAGGAATATTGGGAGTTTGGGATTAAAGGTGTTAAAGTTGCAAAATATATGGAAAGGCTGGAAGAGTGGAAGAAGGATCCTAAGTATAAAGTTGTGAAAAATGAGTCTGTTTACAACTCAATAAAGTAACTCATTCCTGTTGGTTTTTCCTAAGATGTATAAAACTCCAACAAAAAAATAATACTAAAAATGTAATTAAATTTTAGTTTTTGGAGGAGGTAGTTACATTGAAGGCTACGGGTATAGTAAGAAGGATAGATGACCTTGGAAGGGTTGTTATACCAAAAGAGATAAGAAGAACATTGAGGATCCGGGAAGGTGATCCTCTGGAGATATTTACTGATAAAGAAGGAGAGATAATACTTAAAAAGTATTCACCAATTGGTGAACTAAGTGAATTTGCAAGCCAATATGCAGAATCCCTCCACAAGACCAGCGGCCATATAACATGTATAGCTGATAAGGACTCGATAATTGCTGTTTCGGGCGCTTCAAAGAAAGATTTTATTGATAAGTCCTTAAGCAAGGACCTTGAAAAAGTAATTAATGAGAAATCTACGGTTGTTGTAAAATCTCCGGAAGAGAATACCATAAAAATAACTGCGGATGAAAACGGAGAAAGACGATACACATCTCAAATTATAAAACCTATTATTTCAGAAGGCGACCCAATAGGAGCCGTGATACTTCTTTCGACAAATCCCGATGTGCGTATGGGAGAAGTTGAAGAGAAGCTTGCAGAATCTGCTGCGGGGTTTTTAGGCAAACAAATAGAGCAGTAGCAATAGATATTAAAATATTTAGGAATAGAGGGCAGGTAAGGCAAGATTACCTGCTTATTTATTTTTGTATTGATTTTATGCGGCTTTTATGCTTATAATATGTACATAGCATATAAACATATAGCATATAAAACATATACAAG
>JABUEW010000149.1 GCA_013314855.1 Bacillota bacterium
CTACGCCGCAGTAAGTACAGGTGGTGTCCACACGTTTTACTTCCCATTCCCTGTATTTTACCGGCTTCTTCGCCGATAATGCTCCCGTAGGACAGTAGGATACACAGTTGCCGCACGATACGCATTCTGAATCTTCAAGGGGCCTGCCGAAGGGGGGAGTGATGCGGGTCTTGGAACCTCTATCCGAACGCCCTATGGCGGATACCACCGAAGCTTCGGCGCAGACCCTTACACATTTACCGCAGAGTATGCACTTGCTCCGGTCATAGACATAGAACTTACCGCTGTCATCCAGACCCTGTCTCTTTCCGGTATCGGCATATACCTCTATATCCTCATCGGTTATACCGTACCTGTAGCTGTAGTCCTGCAGTTTGCAGTTTCCTGCCTTTTCGCAGGTCAGGCAGTTATACGGGTGGTTTGCCCAAATAAGGCTGAGAATAGTTCTTCTTGCTTCAACTATCCTGGGACTCTCGGTATAAACCACCATACCTTCACCTGCTGCCGTTGAACAAGAGCAGACAAGCCCGTTCGCTTTCTCCACTTCCACAACACATATCCTGCAGGCGCCGTCCGGCTTCAATCCCTCGCAGTAACACAGGTTAGGTATATTGATACCGGCTTGGTTCGCAGCTTCAAGTATGGTCATACCTTTTTGTACTTGAACTTCCACACCGTCAATTTTTAGGTTAACCATATTCAACCTGTTATCACCTCTCTTATGTTGGGAGGTGAGAGGTGGGAGGTCGGATTTTAGTATTGCTCTCCAGCACTTGTAAGATTCTCACATCTAACATCCCACTTCACACTTCCCATACCAGAATATCCCCTTTTGATTGTATATTTGGCACGTCACATCAGTCCCTCACATCACATCTCAGACATCTCGATGCTTCGCGGACAGCCCTTTCCTTGCTGGGGCAGCCTTCCACCTCATTAAAGGTATACTTCCTCTCTACAGGCAACAGGTCGTCGGGAGGCATCCTCTCCATTTTTTCCTCGATAACGGGCTGGAAATTCCTTCTTTCAATCTTTCGGTTACTCAGTTGTTCCGCCATATTACCTCCCAGGTACCTGTCTATATTCAGGGCCGCCCTTCTTCCATCTCCAACTGCCCCAACTACGGTATCCGGGCCCCTTGAACAGTCGCCTCCCGCGAATACTCCTTCAACACTCGTCTGCTGGGTATGCGGATCAACCACAACCCTCAGGTACCTGTCAATTTCCAGGCTGGTTTCACCGTTCAGACTTTCAATGTCTTGTATCATACCTATTGCCACTATGACGGAATCGAACTCTTCGGTATATTCGGAACCTTTGATAGGAACCGGTTTCTTCCTCCCGGACCGGTCGAACTCTCCCTGTTTCATTCTGACCAGTTTTAAGCCTTTGACCTTTCCCTCTTCGTCACCTATGATTTCCAGGGGCGCCGTCAGCGGCTCTATAATCACCCCTTCCTCCATCCCGTCCCTTATCTCCTTGTTCATGGCCTGCATATCCTGGGCGCTTCTCCTGTATATCATCTTTACTTCCTTTGCTCCAAGCCTTATGGCAAACCTTGCCATGTCAATGGCGCAGTTGCCTCCGCCTATTACGGCAACCTTGTTCCCAATGTATGGCGGATTGCCGGCATTGGCCTTTTGCAGGAAATCAAAGGAGAAATGGACATTCGTGAGATTTTCTCCGGGGATATCCAGTAAAATCTGTTCCTGCGATCCCACTGCTACGAATACGGCATCGTACTCTTCCCTGAGCTTGTTCAGGCTTATATCCTTGCCTACCCTGACGCCCGTTACCAGGTTGATACCCAGGTCCAGAATCCTTTGTATCTCATGCTTTATAACGTTCCTGGGCAGCCTGAACTCGGGGATGGCGTATACCAGCATGCCTCCGGGTTCCTTGTGCTCCTCGAATATGGTAACTCTATGGCCCCATTTTCTAAGGTAATATGCTGCAGTGAGCCCGGCAGGCCCTGCTCCGACCACGGCTACTCTTTTGCCTGTATCCGGAGCCACTTCTACATGAATTCCGGGGTGCTCCATTTCCCAGTCGGCTACGAACCTCTTGAGCACCCGTATATCCATTGCTTCATCAACCTGAGCCCTCTGGCATTTGGCCTCGCAGGGATGCCCGCATATTCTCCCGCATATGCCCGGGAAGGGGTTGTTTTCCATAATGACTTCAACGGACTTGTCGAACCTTCCCCTTTGGATCTCCTCAATAAACCGCGGAACATCCACCCCCGCGGGGCAGGCATTGATGCAGGGTGAGGAAAACAGGCTGGCGCAGCTGGAAGCCGGGCATCTCTTATGGTTTATATGCTCTTCGAATTCCTCCCGGAAATACCGGATTGCGTTGAGCACCGGATTGGGGGCAGTCTGTCCAAGACCGCAGAGGGCGGTTGATTTTATGATATTGCCAAGGCTCTCCAGTTTTTCTATATCTCCCTGTCTGCCTTCTCCCTTTACAATCCTGTCCAGTATCTGCAGCATTGCCCTGGTTCCTTCACGGCAGGGCGTGCATTTTCCACAGGATTCCTCCTGGACAAATTCCAGGAAAAATCTTGCCAGGTCAACCATACAGGTATCCTCATCTATTACTATCAGGCCTCCCGAACCCATGATGGTACCCATCTCCTTGAGGGATTCGTAATCGACAGGTACGTTGAGACCTCCTACCGGAATACATCCGCCCGACGGTCCTCCGGTCTGGGCGGCCTTAAGCTTCTTGCCCTTTATCAGGCCCCCGCCGATGTCGAATATAATCTCCCCGAGGGATGTGCCCATGGGCACCTCTACCAGACCTGCATATTCCGCCTTTCCGGCAAGGGCAAAAACCTTGGTCCCCGGGCTTTCCGGAGTACCTATGGTCCTCAGCCAGTCCCCTCCGTTCAGTATGATGGGAGGTACATTGGCCCAGGTTTCCACGTTGTTTATAAGGGTTGGCTTGTTCCATACACCCTCGTTGGCGGGGAAAGGCGGCCTGATCCTCGGTTCGCCCCTCAGACCCTGTATTGACCTGATGAGGGCGGTCTCCTCGCCACATACAAAGGCTCCCGCTCCCACCCTTATCTCCAGGTCAAAGCTGAATCCGGAGTTCATTATATTATCTCCCAGAAGCCCCATATTCCGGGCCTGTTCTATTGCTATTTGCAGACGTTCGAGCGCCATAGGGTACTCCGCCCTTATATAGACATACCCTTTTTTCGCTCCTATTGCGTACCCTGCAATAGCCATCCCCTCGATTACCGTGTGGGGGTCACCCTCTATTATGCTCCTGTCCATATAGGCTCCCGGGTCGCCCTCATCGGCGTTGCACACCACGTATTTCTCGTCCCCTTTGGCCTTGTATGCAAATTCCCACTTGATTCCGGTAGGGAAGCCACCTCCGCCTCTGCCCCTTAACCCGGATTTTTTCATCTCCTCAATTACTTCCTGCGGCTCCATTTCCGATAAAACCTTGGCAAGGGCAAAATACCCGTCAAAGGCTATATACTCCTCTATGCTGAGGGGATCTATCAATCCTACGTTCCTCAGGGCAATTTTCTTTTGACGGGCGAAAAACGGGATTTCATCTATTGACCTCACCGGCTCACCGGTATCCGGCATATGATACAACAGCCTTTCCACTACTTTCCCTTGCAGGAGATGTTTTTCTACAATTTCCGGAATATCCTTCACGGTAAGCTCCTTATAAAAAATTCCGTCCGGGTAGATGGTCATAAGGGGACCCAGGGCGCAGAGCCCCATACACCCCGTTTTTACCACTGTTACTGTACGGGACAGCTTTGTCCTTTCAAGCTCTTCATTCAGTTTATCAACTATTTCCTGGCACCCTGAAGATTCACAGCCGCCCCCGCCGCACACCAATATCTGATATTCTACTTGGTTCATAATCTATACCACCCCTCCTGTTACTGGATTAGCCATGATCTGATTATTTTCCCCTTCATTACATGGTTGAAAATTATTGCCTCAGCCATGTCCGGAGTAACCCTCGAGTATGATACATCTTTCTCCCCCGGCAGTTTTACAGTCATTATGGGCTCCTGGCTGCATAATCCTATACAGCCCACCACCCTGGTTTCCACATTTCCAAGTCCCTGCGTAAATATCGTATCTTTTACCCTCCGCACTATCTCTTTGGCGCCAACAGCCGTACTGCACCAGCTTAATTGAAGCACGATACTTCCCCGGTCTCCCTGCTCCAGAACCCTGTTTTCAGCCTTATTTCTTAATCTCTGATAATTCTCAAGAGCTTGCATCCTTATTCGCCTCCCATTCTTCATGCTCTAGGAGTATTTGCTTTAGCTTGTCAGGTTTCACCCTTGTGTACACCTTTTCATTAATGGTTATTACAGGACCCAGACCGCAGGCTCCAAGGCATCTCAAAACCTCAATGGAATACTTACCGTCGTCGGTAGTGTCCCCTCCACCTATGCCAAGAATCTCCTCCAGCTTTTCAAGTATCTTTTGAGAGTTCTTCACGTAACAGGCCGTACCCTTACATACTCCTATACAGTACTTCCCTTTGGGTTTCTCTGAGAATAGGGAATAGAATGTCACCACCCCGTAGACATCGCTGGCCGGAATGTTAAGTCTGCCAGCTATATATTCCTGTATTCCAGGGGGCAGATATCCCAATACCTTTTGTGTTTCATGCAGTACCGGAATAAGCCTTCCGGGGGTGTCTTCAAATCTCTTAATAATTTCATCAACCCGCTCCATCTGTCCTGTCGTAAAACCGGGGACTGTGCTGACCGCTGTGCCGCCCATACACATACCTCCTTTTAATGTATCCAATTAATTTTATTACCTTGTATAAACGCAAACCACGTGCCAAAGGCCCTTTAAACCGAAAACAGACCGGCTTCAGCCAATACCCTTTGTTTACTGGCTCTGCAAAAAAAATAAAACCCTTCTAAAAGGGTCTGTCTCACTTACCAATGTCGGGATACATTGCCATTAATATATAATATACCGTACCCCTCAAAACCGTATGGTTTAGTACTACTAATGCAGTATTACATTGATAATGTATTGCTGCATTAAGTCAGATACTTTTTAAGCTTCCTGACAATGGTGGACTGATCAACTTCCAGTATTTCCGCCATCTTGTAAGTACTGTTGTACCTCTCCTTGGCCTTCAGCAGAAGCTGTTTCTCAACCTCTTCCAGGGCTTTTTTCAGGGGAATCATCCCGATCACCTCAATATTCTGGCCGTTGTTGGACCTCTTAATAAAATCAGGCGGCAGGTCATCGGGCTGTATTATACTTCCGCGGGACACAATAACCAGTCTCTCTACAAGGTTCTCCAATTCCCTTATATTCCCGGGCCACTGGTATTCAAGGAATATTTTCTTTAAATCTTCCGAAATAATTTTGCTGGTTCCGTACTCATGGTTAAACTTCTCCAAAAACCTGTTGGTGAGCGGCAATATGTCCTCTCTTCTCTTCCGGAGGGGTGGTAACTCCAGGGGTACCACACTCAGACGGTAGTACAGGTCCGCCCTGAATTCCCCGTTATTTACCATCTCGTCAAGGTCCCTGTTGGTGGCAGCAATAACGCGGATATCGATATCTATAGGGTTAGTGCCCCCTACCCGGACTATTTTCTTATCCTGCAGTACTCTCAGCAGTTTCACCTGCTGGGACAGGGGCAGTTCGCCCACTTCGTCCAGAAACACCGTGCCGGTATGGGCTATTTCCAGCAATCCCGGCTTGCCCTGTCTCTTAGCCCCCGTAAAGGAGCCTGTTTCATACCCGAACAGCTCCGATTCTATCAGGTTCTCAGGGATGGCTCCGCAGTCTATCTTGACAAAGGGTCCCTTCCTCCTGGGTCCATTCTGGTGAATAAATCTCGTAATAACATCCTTACCGGTACCGGACTCGCCAAGTATCAGTAGGGTAGAGTCTATTTTGGAAAGCTTCTTTGCAACTTCCATTACCGCCTGGAATTCCGGGCTCCGCATGCTGAGCAGGTGTTCCAAATTCTCGTCTTCCACATATATTTCCCCAATGCCCTGGCTAATCCTGTTTTCCATGTCACGAAGGGCATTTAAATCCCTCATATTTGTAATTACCTTGGTAACCTTTCCATTTTCATCCACCACCGGGTTGCCGGTGGCCAGCACCTCTTTCCCCGACTTGTGCTTCTGCATAAAGGTAACGGGCCTTCCCGTTTTAAGGGCAAGCATGGTTGCCGAAGGATAGACAATACCCTTCCTCTCCAGTTCCTCCACACTCGATCCAATCAGTTCCGAGGCGCTCATATGCAGCATCTGCTCCAGGGCAGGGTTAACCTTTATCAAAAAACCTTTAGCATCGGCAACTGCTATTCCATCGTAGGAACAATCTATTATAGCCTGATTCTCCCGGTTCAGTTCTTTCTCCCTTTCCAACTCTTCCTCAAGGGTCTGCGTCAATTGGGTTTTCTGAGACAGGAGATAGGGCAGACACATATCCACTTCGGCTATGCCCTGGAAAACCGCTATGGCTTTCTCGCGACAGGACGGGTAGCCGCAGGCGCCGCAGTTCAATTGGTCTTCCGGAGTATATTTGCCCGTCCTCGCCAGAACTTCCTGTATATCCTTCTCGGTGGGCTGGGGAAGGAAGGCGTTTTTGTTATAAAAACTTGCTGCAAGGTCAACATGGTACCTGGATATCCGTTCTTTCCCCTCTTTCTTTTCTTCTGCGGAAATGCCGTTGAAAAACGCTATTATATCTCTTCTCTTGCTCGTAATGCTCTTGGATTGTCCTGCCATCGGGCCATCGATACACCCGTTGCACATCAGCAGGTCAAGAAATTTCACATTGACATCCCCATTGGTAACCGAGGATATGACATCTATACATTGTTTGGACCCCTCGGCTATTATATATTTCTGGCTGAGCAGGTCCTCCGCCAGGTTCATGCAATGGAGCAGTCCCCCCGGCAGGGGTATTGTATATCCCATAGAAGCGCAAGGGCTGTCCGGCTGAGTTGGCTGAACCGCATCAATATCTATTTTTTTCCTGCTGAATAGTTCTTCCGCTTCTTCAAACGTAAGGGCTACATTTATAATGCCGCTAATGTCTCTCCGTATAATTTCGGACTTTTTCGCGACACAGGGCCCGATAAATACCAGTTTAATGTCCGGGTCGCTGTATGCGCTTCTAAACATCTTTGCTGCCGCTATCATGGGAGACACAATGGGAGCAAGGTTGGGTACCAGGGATGGGTAGTGCATCTCGATGAGATTGACAACCGCAGGACATGGAGTGCTTATATAAAACTTTGAAGATAAGTCCAGGTTCCTGTAGGCTTCACACATAAGCTCAGCCCCTGCCGCCACCTCCCATACATAATCAAAACCGGCAGCCTTGAGAGCTCCTATATAGGTATCTCTTGGCATATCAACAACTGCAGGATAGGAAGGTGCAATGAGAGCGGCAGTCTTTGAACCGGAACGTATGATTTCCTCTACCATCGTCACGCTGTCCGCTACCCTCTTTGCACCCTGGTTGCATATCTTCAGGCAGCTCCCGCAGCTGATACACCTTTCAGCTATAACGCTGGCCTTTCCGTCAACCATTCTAACGGCTTTAACGGGGCAGTTCCGGACACAGGCGTAACAGGCTTTACACTTATCACTATCGGTTGTTATGACAGTGTTGCCCATAATTTCACCTTTTTCCTTTTATTTCTCTTTTAATAATAATTCGCTAATTCTTCTGTATATCCTTCTTTCCATCGGGGTATTTTGCAACTTGATGTTTTACACTTGCATCATAAGGAATGCCCTTTCATTTGATTCTATGAAACCCTGAATATACATTGAACCTCTTTCCCCTGACAAAACCGATAAGCGTTATATTGAGTTTTTTTGCAAGTTTTACGGACAAAGCTGTAGGCGCTGACCTTGATACAATTACCGGTATCCCTCTTTTTGCAACCTTTATCAACATCTCGGATGAAATTCTTCCGCTGGTAACGACAATACTATTCTCAAAATCCACCCCGTTTTTTGTTCCATGTCCTAAAACCTTGTCCACTGCATTATGCCGTCCAATGTCTTCGTGGTAGATTTCTATTATTCCTTCCATACCCAGTGCGCAGCTGTGCACACCCCCCGTTTGTTTGAAGACTACGGCCATACTGTCAAATTCTTTCATTAGCTGAATCACAGTCTCGGGTTCAATCTTTAGTGAATCCTTATCCAGCACCCTGGTATCCATAGAATCCTTCACATTGTAGAAGACCGGCGCTCTGCCGCAGCCGCTGGTAATAGTGCGGCTGCCATACAACTTTTCTGCAAAAATACTTTCCCTCCGGAGTTCTACATCTGCAATGCCTTCCTTACTATCCATCCTTAAATTTGCAATATCCTCAACGTTCTTGATAAATCCCTCCGAAAGAAGAAAACCGATAACCAGGTACTCCAGGTCTTCCGGTGAGCACAGCAGAGTAACGATTTCCTTGCCGCCTAAAAAAAGCGTTAATGGATATTCCTCAACTACAATATCCTTTATGCATTCAACTTCTTGACCGTTAAACCTTACTATATCGGTTTCCTCAAAATATGCCACCATTGTCCCCTCCCGTTTCAATCAACTTGTAGAACTCCTGAAGATCGTTAAGGTCGTTGAGGTTTGTAAATATATTAAGGTCCGGGCTGTACTCACGCACCTTGCTTTCATTTATCTTCACTATGTTCTTATGTTTAAGGACATCGTATATCTTGTAAACTCCTTCTTTCACCTTTTCTTCAATATCATCTGCCAGATTCTTGCTGTATAGGGCATGGAACGGTTCTATCCAACTTCCCTTGGAGGATATAACCGCATCGGGCAAA
This sequence comes from Bacillota bacterium, assembly GCA_013314855.1. NCBI lineage: Bacteria > Bacillati > Bacillota > Bacillota bacterium. The sequence continues at coordinate 8,834 of JABUEW010000149.1, forward strand.
TGTATTGAAGCAACTTCCATCATGTATTTTGCATATTCCAATGAAAGAATTGGCATATCACAGGCCGCCAGAAAAGCATACTTGCTGCAGGATAGCTTTAAACCAGCATGGATTCCCCCCAAAGGCCCTGCATTTTTTAATATATCCGTTGATATCCTGGCATCCAGTCCCACAAAGCTTCCTGGGTTATTGGTCACCACAATTATGTCTGCAAAAACGGTTCTCAGTTGATCTACAATAATTTCAACCATGGACCTGCCGCGTATATCGAGAAAAGCCTTGTCAAAACCCATCCTGCTGCTTTTCCCCCCTGCAAGCACGATTGCTGTACCCAATAATTCCATGTCTCCACCATCCCGGATAAATAATCAAAAGCGGCAATGCCGCTTTTGATTATTCTATTTAAATTCATTATACCTATTTTGCAACGGATTGGGAAGCGGTGGCAGGGGCTTCGGCTGCTTTGGTGCAGCCCTTGAACAC
>JABUEW010000150.1 GCA_013314855.1 Bacillota bacterium
GGTGGAAGGTTTTCCGGATATCAAAGGGCTGGCAGCTATATGAGGTGCAGCCGCTGCCGTAGCTGTAGCGGATCAGCTTGAAGAAGGCGGCGGCGCGTTTTACGTCCGACATGGTCGCGTTTTCAATAAGGATCGATTTGATTTCCTCAAACTGTGGCGGGGACAGACAGTTCTCCGCCAGTTCCAATTCCTCCCGCAGGTATTCGCTGGTGAATTCCTCCTTTTCAAGATATTTTTTGAGGACGTTGAATTCGTCCCTGCCGTTTAGGGGCAGGAAATTCAACTCCTTGAGCAGGGCAAGAGGACGCTCCTTGACGCAGCGGAACAGGTTGGCAAGGTCGGCGTTGTAGTCATTATAGACCTCCATGCTTGCATCCGGTTTCCTGCCGAAGAGTACCCAACCGCCGCCACCAAAGACCTCAATGTATCTTCCATAATCTTTGGGCATCCGCTGGTAAATAAGTTCACGCAGGGCCTTTTTGCCGCCGACCCAGCTGATAATGCTGTTCAATCAGTCATCACCTCCTTGGCCTGCTGATCCTATCCATATCGGTCCGCATACAGCTCCCGTCTGTACTCCAGCAGATAAAGCCGACACCAGGATAGGGACAGCCTTTGCAGCGCTCGGTGTCTTTTGGCAAGGGTACGGTGTGAATTTTTCTTGGTGGCGCAGGATCGCTGCCGGTTTTTTTCTCCTGTGTTTTTGTGTCTGTGTTCATAGTTCAACTCCTTTCCGGCAACAAAAAAAACGCTGCCTATTCAGATAGCGCCTCATGCTCGTTTGCCTTTCATAAAAAATAGCGGCATGCATTTCTACACATCGCCCATCTTGGGAATTTCATCCGGCTCATCTTCCACATATTCGTATTTACCGGTGCTTTCATTGTAGAGATATGCTACATTCCTCCCATCGTCTGTTCGTTGAAGTTTTGTTCAGCTCCCTGCTTCAGCTCCTGTTCCGGCTTGATAAAAAAGTCCTCACTGTTCCAGAAGCTGACGAAAATTTCACCGTCATTCGTTTTAATGGGACGCTGCTCAAACCCCTCGCCCCAGCCGTCAGACATTTGACCAACGGCAAAGTCAAGCAGCTTGGCTGTTTCAGCTTCGGTCAACTCACCATAAACCTCTGCCACCATCACGCCCCACAGCTTGCCGTTCCATTCTTCAACTGTCGGATGGAGGCTGTAGATTTTTTCAGACAGCTCCTGGTCATCGTAGAAGTAAACCATCAGACCACGATCACCTTCGCCTGATAACTTTTCTTTTTCTATGGCGGCAAGGATTTCATCCATATACTGTACCGCCTCTGATGGAGATAATTCTTCAGGCAGATCGCCCGCGCCGCACCCACCGTATTCATGAGAAGGGTATGCTGTAATCGATAGGGGACTAAAAAACTTGAGGGTTTGCTTGATGTTTGACATTTGATTTCCTCCAATCGTTTGTGGTTTTTCACCCTAAAAAGGGCATAAAAAAACGGCAGCATCTTATTTCTAAAATGCCACCGCAATAACGGTAAAGTTCTCTGATTAAATATTTATAGCATTAATGAACCATTAGTAGTTTGTCCTATAATCGTCATACTTCACCCTATTCACACTCATTCATATACCGCACACAATTCCTGCCGGCAGCTTTGGCCTCATACATCATGTTGTCTGCCTTATTCACCAATGAGTCAACATTGTCCCCCGGACAGTAGCCGGCAACCCCGAAGCTGGCAGTGACCCTGCCTACACCAGGTATATCCATTTGGCTTAGACTTTCCCGCAGTTCCTCCGCCAAACGGGCCGCATTATTTACAGTTGTATCCGGCAGGAGTATGACAAATTCCTCCCCGCCCCAGCGGGCCAGGGTATCTATTTTGCGTATCCTGTTCTTAATCATTTCTGTCATGCTTTTTAGGACTAAATCACCGGCGTTATGGCCAAAGTTGTCGTTAATGCGCTTAAAACGGTCTATATCCAGCATTACAAGAGAAAACTTGCCGTCAGTGCGCCGCGCCCGCTCTATTTCTTCCTCCAGTTTTTGCGTAAAATAGCGGCGGTTATAGGCGTTTGTCAAAACATCTACAACAGATAAATGGCGGAGCTCCTCTTCCATCTTTTTATATTTAGTGACATCTGTGGCATAATGAAGATATATGTCTTCTCCCAAAGGGATCCACCAGGTATCCCAGATATTGCCTGCCAGCTCCACTTCGCTGTTTATGGGTTCATTTTTGTCCAAGGCTTCGTCTCCGCGGCAGAAATAGCATTTGGCGCCGGGTAATAGCAAGCCTTTCTTTTTAAATAACTCCCTGTATTTATCCGTCAGGTATTCCCCGCCATGGATGCCTTTCCAGCAATAATCTCCGATTTTTGTCCCCAATAGTGATTTCGCTGCTTTATTCTGCGCCAGAATGCGGCGCTCCCTTGATACCAGCCAGGCCGGGCTGGGTATGCCTTCCAGCATCATGCGGAGCCGTTCTTCTCGGCGCCTGTTTTCTTCCTCCTGCCACTTGCGTTCGCGTATGTCGCGCACAATTCCCACCGCATGCCAGCCATTCCTGAACTTCAAAGCAGACAGGGAAAGCTCTACATCAATTTCCCGCCCGTCTTTGCGTTTGGCTTTCAGCTCAATTGTTTTCCCTATGGCATTTCCCTGTCCTGTCGACTGAAAGCGCCGGAAAGCCTTACGATGAACCTTATAAAGGCGCTCATCAGGCACCACCAGCCGGTGCAAATCTTTGCCCATGATTTCTTCCCGGGAATAGCCAAAGAGCTTTTCCGCTGCCCGGTTCCAAAACATGACGTTTCCCTGGCTGTCAAGCAGGACGATGGCATCCCGGGCTGTACCTGTAATGGCGCTTAAGATCTCTTCCCTTTCCTTCAGTTCATCTTCCATTTTTCTGCGTTCAGTCAGGTCAACTACCAACGTCAGACAAAATTTTTCTCCCCTGTAATCGGTAAGCTGCAAACTTATTTCCACAGGGTAGTGTGTGCCGTCCTTGCGGCGGTGTATTGTGGTAAAAGAGAGCTGCTCCTGTTCCCCGCTGAGGAGTGGTTGAAGTAGTTTCCGGAAACTCTCCAGATTAAATTCCGGTTTGAGGTCTAGAGGGGTCATGGTCTTCAGTTCTTCGCTTGTATATCCCAGGTTATTCCGGGCGGCCCGGTTGACAGCAACAAATTTTAAGGACTCCGGGTGGAAAATATAGAGCTCATCCAAGGATTTTTCGAAAAGCCGCTCAAACATCCCGGCATGACTATTGGCTTCATGCAGTTTAATGGCCATTTCTATTGTGGAGAGCATGGCAGCTTTGTCTATGCCTTTTAGCACAAACCCGTAAGCCTTGACCTCTTTTATTTTTTCTAAGATTTCCCCGGAGGTGTTGGCGGTAAGAAATACAACTGGAATATCCCGGGTTTTAAGGATCCTGCGGGCCGCCTCAATTCCGTCCATTTTCCCCGCCAATTCGATGTCCATAAGGACCAGGTCCGGTGGGGAAGCGCCGCTTGCCTTTTGCACTGCTTCCTCCCCCGTAGCAGCGGTTTCCACATCATAGCCGCTACTTTGCAATGACTTCACTGCAATTAGGGCAGTCAAGCGGCTGTCTTCCACCAGCAGTATTTTCTTCTTATTGGAAACTATATTTATCTCCATCTTTTACCACCTGTAATTATTTCAGCACTCATTTGCATAGAACATTATACTTTAAATCTCGCTACCAGTGCACTCAGCTTCTCCGCCATCTCGGCCTGGGACTGGGCAGTTCTGGCCACCCCTTCCAGGGCTTTTGCCGTTTCTGTAGCACTGTTGCTGATTTCCTGGGAAGAAGCGGTGGCTTCTTCTATGGCTGCCGCCACTCCTTCGATGGCGGTATTAACTTCGCCGATGGACGCAGCAATCTGGGAAGCCGCAGCAGCAAATTCTTCGGTCAGTGCTTTGACAAACCGCGCGTCCTGTGCATACTGCTCACCGGTTTTTTCCAGCATATCATAGTCCGGCGCCACTTTGTCGTCGATGAATTTCAGGATTTCCCCGGCATTGGCGGTTAGCTTGTCCACAGCAGTTTTAACTTGTTGAATTACCTGCTGGATGCTCCCTGCCGTCTGGGCCGAATGTTCGGCGAGTTTCCTGACTTCTTCCGCCACCACGGCGAAGCCCCGGCCCTGCTCGCCCGCCCTAGCAGCTTCAATGGCGGCATTAAGGGCCAAGAGATTGGTCTGGCCGGCTATTTCGGAGATTACATCGGTCATTTTGGCTATTTCTTCGACAATTTTCGCTTCCTCGATAGCTTTTTTGATTTCCTGTTGTTTGGCGTTATACATACTTTGGGCAGTTTGTTTGGAAGCAACTGCCGTTTCCTTCATCTGTTCCGCCCTTTTTTCAATTTCCCCGACCTTTGCTTTGCCGTCCCCGGCCCTTGCTTCAAGCTGCTTGGCTCCGTTTTTAATTTCTGTGCTGGATGCTGTCACTTCCTCCACAGAAGCACTGGTCTCTTCCATTCCAGCAGCGATCTGCTCTACCGAGGCATTGACGTTCTGCTCCTGGGCGCTCACTTCTTCCACTGTGGCGGAGAGTTCCTGGCTGGCTGCGCTGGTCTCAGCCACAGAGGCAGCCACTTCTTTTAACAGAGCTCGTATTTTTGAGTTCATCTCGGCAAAAGCCTGAGCCAGCTGTCCCATTTCATCCTTACGCCGCAGGAAGCTTTCCGGCACTTCCATGGTGAAGTCGCCGCCGGCCATAAGGCGGGCATGTTCCACCACGGCTTTGACAGGATTGGCGATAATGCTGCCCATAAGCAGGGAAAAACCTAAACCTGCCAGGAGGGCAATCCCCAGCATGATCAAAGCAATGTTCCTGGCTCGGGCAAAATCGGCATGAGCAGCAGCCATCAAGTCGGAGGCTATTTTATTGTTCATTTCTTTCATTTGGGCTAAAATATTGGAAGTTTCTTCCCGCAAAGGTTTCGCTTTCTGGTCATTAAGCTGGACTGCCTGACTGAAGTTGCCGGCCTTGACCACATCTATAACCTCCTGTCTGGCTGTGCGATAGCTGGAGTTGACAGTTTTCAGCTTGTCCAGGAGGGCTTTTTCTTCTGGTACCATATATGTTCCTTCATACTCTTTAATAAGACGGTCGTTTTCCTCAACAACCTTCTTTAAAGCTTCTTCGGAAGTTTTAACGACAGTCTGGTCTTGCAAGGCTTGTGTCTCCCAAAGAATCCTGAGCATCTCCTGGGATACTTTTTCCTGGTTCACCTGCATTTTTCCAAGCAGCATGTTGGGAAGAAAACGGTCTTTATAAAGCTCATCCAGGTTGCTTTGAATCTGATTGGCGGTCAGAAGGCCGTTGACTCCGATAACAGCTGTGATGACCAGGATAACGGCAAAAGACAGCAATAGTTTGGTTTTCGTTTTCAGGTTGTTAATAAACCCCATTTCTTTCATCTCCTTTTTTATTGATGCTTTTAATGCTTTCTAAAAACATTTCCACTATCTGGGGATCAAACTGGGTCCCTGCATTCCTTTTTATCTCCTCAATCGCTTCCTCCCTGCTCAATGCTTTACGGTAAGGCCGGTCGCTGGTCATGGCGTCATAGGCGTCGGCTACCGCCAGTATCCGGCATAATAAGGGTATCTCTTCTCCTCTTAGTCCCTGGGGATAGCCTTGGCCGTCCCAGCGCTCGTGGTGGCACAGGATGTATTCCGCTATGGGTCCCAGCTCAGGGGTGTTCTGCGCTATCCGGCAGCCTATCTCCGGGTGTTTTTTCATCTCCTCCCACTCAAGTTCCGTCAAAGACCCTGGTTTTTTCAAGATCTCTTCCCGGATCCCTACTTTGCCTATATCATGCAAAACTGCCAGCAGGGAAAGTTCGTCCATCTCCTTGGAAGTCAGTTTAAGCATCGTACCGATCTTTAAACAAAAATCTTTTAAGCGCCCGGCGTGCTCCTCTGTTTCCGAACTTTTGGCGTAAAGAGTAGCTAAAAGAGTGTTGACAATGCTGTTGCGGAAACTTTTGCCCTCGTTCAGCTTTTGGCGGTACATCCTCTCCTCAGCCTCTTTGACCACTTCCTCCAGTTTTTCGCCTGCTGTTTCTTTGGTGGCGCAGCCCAAGGCTATGCTTAGGCGGAGGTGTTCAGTCCCATAGGCCTGGGTGGCAGTCTTTATCCTCTTGGCTATTTCCTCCGCAGCTTGGGCTGAGGTTTGGGGCAAGACTACCAAAAACTCGTCCCCGCCCCAACGGGAGACCAAGTCTTCTTTGCGGCAGCATTTTTTGATGGCTTCGGCAGCTTTCTTAAGGAGCTTGTCCCCTTCGGCGTGTCCGAAGACATCGTTGGCCAGCTTAAGGCCGTTGACATCAGCCATTATGACAGCCAGTGGCAATTTGCCGTTTAGCTCCTGTCTTTTCAATTCTTCTTCCATGAAACGCCGGTTGTATAAGCCTGTCAAGGTGTCGTGGTAGCTAAGGTAGAGGATTTTTTCCTGCCAGTCTTTTTCCTGAGTGACGTCCCTAAAGACCATGACTACCCCAAAAGTTTGGCCCTGTTCGTCTTTAATCGGAGCAGCGCTGTCGGCGATTGGTACCCGCCGGCCGTCTTTGGTGATTAAAGCGGTGTGGTTGGCTAGCCCAACGATTTTCCCGGTTTGCAGGACTTTTTCCACGGGGTTTTCAGCTTTTTCCCCTGTTTCTTCGCTGATCAGTTGAAAAACTTGAGCAAAGGGACGGCCTTTGACTTCCTCTTCACTATAGCCCGTTATTTCTTGAGCAACCTGATTCATGACCGTGATATTACCTGCCAGGTCAGTAGTAACCACTCCGTCACCAATGGAAAGGAGGGTAGTTCTAAATAGTTCTTTTTCTATGTATAGTTCTTTTTTGTACTTTTCTCTGTCAGTGACATCGAAAATGATGGAAAAAAGCAAATTCTCATCGTTATATGTTATAGGACAGGAATAAACGTCAACCAGCCTTACTTCCCCGTTCTTCAACCGATGAGGGAAAACAAAATACCTCTGCTTTTCTTGTAAGGCCATGAACCGCCGCTTTGCCACTTCCTCTTTTGGCAGCATATTGATGTCCTGAATGTGCATGTTTAAGAGTTCTTCCCTGGTATAACCGTAAAATGTGCAAGCGGCGGGGTTGGCGTCAACGATTCTGCCGTATATTGGCTCGATCAGAAGCATGACGGCGGTATGTCCGTTGAACATGGCCTGCAGGCGATGTAACAACTCTTCTCTTTCCTTTTCTACTTTCTTCTGTAACGTTATGTCCTTGCTGGAGCCGACAATGTATTTGACTCTATCCTTTTCGATAACCGGCGTAAGACTGGTGAGCCAAACTCTTTCTCCTGCTGGGAGATTCAAAGTTTCCTCATAAGTTATTGTCTCCCCGCTTTCCAGACATTTCCGGTAGTTGGCTTCAATGACTTTTCCTAATTCCGCGCCTAAAAGTTCAACCGGCGTTTTGTCTCTGAGCATGTCCAGAGAAATGCCGGTCAATTCCTGATGAGCAGAGTTATTGCGCAGGTACCTGAATTCTCCGTTTTCGGCCTTGATGAGAAAGATCGCATCATGGGTTCCGTTAAAAACTTTTTCCATTTCCAGGGTGAGTTCGCCAATGGTTTTCTGCTGTTTTTCCAGGATTTTTATCTTTTCCATTTCTGCGGTGATTTCTTGAATATAGGTTGCAAAATAACCTTGCTCCCAGGAAAAAGCGGTTACTTTGTACCATCTCCCAAGCGGCCCGGAGTATTGGGTAAATTCTTCCCTTCCGCCATTTAAGGCGATTTGGCCGTAAAATTTTATCCAGTCAAAAGAATCTTCTTTGATGCCAGGTATGACTTCCGTCACTTTTTCCCCCAAGATCTTTTCTTTTTTTAGCCCGGTCATTTCTTCAAAAGCAGGGTTGACATCAAGAAAAATATAGTCTTCCGGAATCCCTTCTGCGCTTAAAACCAGTTTGTGGTAAGCATAGCCAAAGGGCGCCTGGCGCAAAATTTCCCGCATAATATTTTCTTCCATACTGTTTCTCCCTCCCCGCTTAAAAGTTGTTTATGCCGGATAATTTCATGCCCTGGTTTTCAGACTGCAATTTCCCCCGCCTTTACTTCTTGTTCTTCCGCCAGAATGGCGGCAGGTTCCAAAAGGATAATGATTTCTTCTCCCTTTTTGGCTAAACCGGCTATGTATTTGTGTTCAACAGTTGTCATTTGCGGCGGTTCTATCTGGTCATCACCGATTTTTGTTACCTGGGATACGGCATCAACCAAAAGCCCGGCTTTTTGCTCAGAAAGATTTAGGACAATAATCCTGCTTTCACCTGTAACCTCACTGTTTCCCAGGTTAAATTTTCTTCTGAGGTCGATTACAGGGATGATGTTCCCCCGCAGATTTATTATGCCTTGCATGTATGAAGACATATTGGGTATTCTTGTAGGCGCTTCATATCTTGTAATTTCCTGGATGCTTAAAATGTCAAGGCCATAGTATTCGCTGCCCAGTACAAAAACAACATATTGTTTCTCCGCCATTTCTTTTCCCCCTCTCTATGTTTTTTAGTTTTTCTGTGTACTCATTTCGACCAGCAGACTTTTTTAATTTATTTAAGCAAAAATCAAAAGGCCTATTTTACACAGCTGAACATTACATATTTTTCCAGCTAATGAAAACAGACCTTGCTTAGCTTCACAATTATTGCTTGTCAATGTAAATAAAACGGTATATCTCCATATTTTGGGAATTAATACAGATATTACCCCCCTCTATTGGGAACATGTGTTCTGTCTTTTATGCACTCAGTCTTTTTCATTTTAAACGAGTCCCTCCTTTGGGTCTTATGCTCCGCCAAATCCACTGTCAATGCCGTATTTTCCACCATACAGACACAATTTCGTCTAATCAAGCTATTTTAATACACAAAAAGCCTCGTGCACTAAGCGCATAGAGGCTTTCATGCAACCGGCTGCCGTAGAATTAGCTTGCTCCTTAGGCCCTTGGCTTTGCGTCCCTGCCTTTCGGCAGGTTTGCCATTGTAATGTCTATGTAAACTATGTTGTTGTAACAGCTACTCAGTTATATGGTAATATTATACTATTTTTTTTTTTTTTTTTTTCAACGGGTTTCTTCATTTTT
>JABUEW010000151.1 GCA_013314855.1 Bacillota bacterium
CAATTTTTTCCATTTCTGGGGCAGGAATCCGCAGGAACGCCTCCACCACGCGCGGGTCAAACTGCCGCCCTACTCCCCGGCACAGCTCCTCGATTGCTTCTTCGGCCGTGCGTGCGCGCCGGTAAGGCCTGTCGGACGTCATGGCGTCATAGGCGTCAGCTGCGCTGATAATGCGCGCCAGGAGAGGTATCTTCTCCCCTGCCAGGCCGTCTGGGTAGCCGCCCCCGTCATAGTCCTCATGGTGGTGCCGTATGGCAGCGACCACCTGGGGAGGAAACCTGGCCGGCTCCACGATCCTTCCTCCCACCACAGGGTGGCTCTTAACCTCCTCCCACTCCGCTGGCTCAAGGGGTCCGGACTTCAGAAGAATGCTCTCGGGCACGCCGATTTTACCTATGTCGTGCAGGAGCGCGGCCAAGTAGAGCTGCTCCTGCTCCTCATCGCTTAGGCCAATGACGCGGGCGCACGCCTGCGCCAGCCGGGCCACCCGCACGGAGTGCCCCCGCGTGTACATGTCCTTGGCCTCCAGAGCCGCTGCCAGCGCCTGCAAGGCACTCAGGTAATACTGGCGCAGTGACACATAGAGGCGGGCGTTTTCCAGCGCCAGGCCCACCTGGCCCGCCACGGTGGCCAGATACCCAACCTCTTCCTCTGACCAGCGTCGCGGTACCGGAGAGTAGACCTTCAGAGTGCCCAGTATCTTCCCCCCTGCTCTTACCGGCGCCACGGCCATTGCCCGCGCCTCGGGCGCGTAATAGGGCGGCTGCATGCCGGGCCCGGCGGCGGCCGTATCGTCCACCGCAACAGGCTCCCCTCTCCGGAGCGCTTCGCCCAGCAGGCTACCCTCCGGCCGGACACGGGCCGCTCTTTCCTGTAGCTCCGCGCTCATACCCGAGCTAGCCTTGAGCACCAGTTCGCCCGTCTTCTCGTCAAGCAGGTGCAGCGCACGCCCCTGCGCGCCAAGGACCTCCCCTACACCAGCCAGAGCCGTCTCGAGCACCTTGCTCTCATCGAGGTGGCCAGCCAACTCCTGCCCCAGGTCGATCAGGCGTTCCAGCATGGCCGCCCTCGCCTGCAACCGGCGAAAAAGGCGCGCGTTCTCCAGCGCCAGGCCCAGGCCGGTGCCCAGGGTGGTCAAGAAAGCGGCCTCGTCCTCGCTGAAGGGCACGCCTTCAGGCCGGCCCGCGACGGTCAACACGCCCGTCACCTTGCCCCCTACCGTGAGGGGCACGGCTACCGCCGGCCGCCTTTCTGCAGCCATACCGGCTCCGGGGCGGCTGTCGAAGTGCACGGCGCGCCCTTCCCGCTCAACGGCAGCAACAACTTCACCAGCCGGCACGATCCGGAACTCGTCGCCGGGCTCCAGGGTCGCCGCCGTCTCGGCAGCCAAGGCCGCCGGCATCCCCTCGCTCAGCATCACCACGGACCCGCTGGTGGCGCCGGTCACCTTCAGCACCGCCTCCAAGGCCCGCTGCGCCACCTCGCTCACTTCGAGGCTACCGGACACCGTCCGGGAGAAATCGTAGAGAAAGGCGAGCTGGTCCGCTTTTTTCCGGATACCCCGCGGCTCTGCCTCCCTGGCAAGCTTGTCCCTGTACATGGCGTAGTCGGCCTCCTTATATACCTCGACCAGTGGACACCCCGGATCTTCGGCCGTGGCCGTGCCCACCGAAATGCTCAAGGGGAACTCGGGGCGCGCCGCATTATCCTCCTCCACTGCCTGTGTTATGCGCCGCGCCACTTCCCCCGCCGTCGCCCGGTCCGTTTGCGACAACACCACGGCAAATTCATCTCCACCGACCCGGGCCACCAGGTCGGACCCCCTGACGCATCTTGCGATCACCTTGGCGGCGCGGCGCAAGAGCTCGTCGCCCCACCCGTGGCCCAGGGTGTCGTTAACCACCTTCAGGCCATCGAGGTCGCAGAGGATGAGACTCACGGGAAAGGAGCGACCTTTCTCCAGCCGCCGCAGTTCCTCCTCGAAGAAGGCGCGGTTGTAAAGTCCGGTAAGAGCGTCGTGGGTGCTCCAGTGCCTCAGTTCGTCCTCCATCTGCTTGCGCCCACCGATGTCGCGGATGCACTGAACCGCCCCGAGCAAGTTCCCCGCCTCATCATAGATTGGCGCCGCAATGGTCCAGAAATGAAGGCCTCTGCCGCCGTAAGCATAGGGGGCGAACCCTTCACCGACAAGGATTTGCCCCTTCCTCTCGACCTTCTCGTATCCACTCTCCCACTCTTTGCCGTTGCCGAGCAGGATGTTCACGAGGATGGGCCTGCGTTCCCCGTAAAACGGGGCGGCGTAGGCGTATTCGCCCCTGCCCAGCACTTCTTCCTTCCTGACCCCCGTCATTTCCTCTACGGCCCGGTTCCACACGACCACCTTGCCTTCGCGGTCGACGGCAATGACGCCATCCGGGAGGGAGTCGACGATCCTCTCGAGAAAGTCCAATCCCCACTCTGTCTTTTCCGTTCGCTGTTCTGAGTTCACGCTATCCACCATCCCTTAAAACGCTTTTCTTTTAATCTCAGTATAAATTAGGCTTGGTTACCGCACCGCCAAAAGGCCTCAAAAACCTCCGTTTGCAGGCAACATCGAGTCTTAACAGAGCCAAGCATTTTTATAATACCTTGCCCAGCATTTTTTCTATGCACTCCTCATCCTCTAAAAACAAAACATTTCTGCTTTCAAAACCGGCAAGGGTATTTTCAATGAAGTTATTGATCTCATTTTTACGGATATTCATAATATGGTAGATACCGAAGTCAAAATCTGATTTATCCAGCTCAAACATTTCCTTTAGAAGTTTTGTAAAACGTTGTAGTTTTTCGCTCATTTATACAATCCTCCTATTCAGCGCTATTCATGCGATATCGTTGCATGCTTCTTGCCTCTATACCTTGAGTCTGCCGGTTTTTGGGCATCTTTAGGAATCGCCCAGACCCAGCCGAGACGCACTGCCCCCGATACTCGCCCTTGCTCGCATAAGACTTGTACCCGTCGTTGAGATATACCCCACTTCTCAGCAGCTTCTTTAGCAGTAATATATTCCATAGACATACCTCTCAAAAAGTTATAATAGTACAAGAATATTATATTCGAAAGTACGAATAATGGCAAGTATTTCATCCAAACTGCGGGAGATTTTCAGCAGGTGTTTTCTCCCCCCAGCCTACGGTAACATATACAATTTGTCCCAAAAGCCCATAAAGTCTTGCCACACAAGGCTTTATGGGTTGTGTTTTCTTTTAAGTGATACTACAACCTCGATGTGCTTCGAACTATGCCACGCATGTTCAAAACATCCTGTCCGATGCTCATAAGTTTTTAAGGTTTGAACGCGACTCAACAACTCTAAAATAATTTTATCATAATTCATCAAATTATCTCCTTAAATTTTATCAATTTTACTTATAGATGGTAATTTTATTAATGTCAATGATAAATTATGATTTTTTTTATTTTATTATTATTTATCAAAAAATCGGCGGTAGTTTCTAAAACCAGAGTTCACCCGCATCTAATCTATTCTTGTTTCAAAGTCGGCAAAACCTTACTTAAATATTCCTGCCAATACCCCTCACCATCACCCACTAAATTATGCAACCAAAAATACGTCATTAAAACCTCAAATTCCTGTTTTCTACCTTTTGTAAAAGGTTTTTTTGGCATATTTCTATACAGCGAATCAAGATTAAAAAGGTTGCTCTTCTGCTTAATGTCATAATCATATTTTCTCCAAGAATGTTGACTCTTTTTTCTATGTGTGACAGGCCATAAATCTTCATTTTGATAAAAATAGTTGACCCAATCATCTGCAAAGGCCATTACCTTATTATTCTGCCTCCTGCCACCCGTTTCTTTAAAAAGCTCAAAGAAAAACCGTTTTAAAATAGCTTGCCAGTAATATATACTCAGGGGATTTAATCCCGACTGCATGCGCCTTCGAAAAGATGCCTCTTCCTGTTACTTTGCATATTTATCAATAAGTTCGATTATTTCATTTATCTTTTCATCCCCATACCCTTCTTTAAAAGCCTCCTTTACACAATGCTTTATGTGCTGATCGATTATTTTTAAATTTGCCTTTTTTAATTGTGCCTGTACCGCCAGTATCTGTTTTGATATATCAACACAGTACCGGTCATCCTCAATCATTTTTATTACGCCTTCTATTTGCCCTTTTGAAGTTTTCAAAAGGTTAAGTACCTGCTGTTTGTTCATACCATCCATAAAAATCACTCCTACAAGATTAAAACTAAATGGGCAGAGTTCCTCCCTGCCCACTTAAAACTGTTACTCTACACGTGTAACCTCATAACCCGCGTCGCTTATTGCTGCTTTGAATTTTTCATCATCAACAGGGTGTGCCAACTCTACTGTTGCAACTTTTCCTGCTAAATCAACCTTTGCTGATTTCACACCGCATATTCCTTTCAGTGCTTCCTCGACATGACCTGCGCAATGTCCACAGGTCATTCCTTCGATAAAAATTTTCTTTGTCATTTAAATCATTCCTTTCTTTTTTATAATATATTTATTTTTTTCTGTATATTTAATGCAGAGGCTTAAATCTTTTAAGTCTTAAGGCATTCGTCAATACCGATACGGAACTGAATGCCATGGCTGCTGCTGCAATGATGGGATTTAACAGTGGCCCACCAAACAGGTAGAGTAATCCTGCTGCAATAGGGATACCGGCAGTATTATAGGCAAATGCCCAGAACAAGTTCTGCTTTATATTCCTTATGGTCCTCTTACTTAATTGTATTGCTGTAGGAACATCCATAAGGTCACTTCTCATAAGTACAATATCAGCCGATTCCATGGCAACATCAGTACCCGAACCTATAGCTATTCCTATATCAGCCTGGGCAAGCGCCGGAGCATCATTGATACCATCCCCTACCATTGCAACCTTTTTGCCTTCTGCCTGTAGTTTCTTCACTTCATTCGCTTTATCTTGAGGCAGTATTTCTGCAAGCACCCTGTCTATGCCCACCTGTTTCCCAATTGCTTCTGCAGTCCTTCTATTATCTCCGGTGATCATAGCCACCTCTATCCCCATGCTGTGCAACACTTCTATTGCCCTCTTACTGCTCGGTTTCATCACATCGGCCACAGCTATGATACCGGCCAGCTTATTATCTATAGCTACAAACATTGGTGTCTTACCTTCTTCTGCAAGCCTGTCCGATTCTTTCTGCAGCGTGATATCTATATTTCTATCATTCATAAGCTTTTTATTACCAAGGAGCATTTTTTTGCCTTGTATAATAACCTCAATCCCGTGCCCCGGTATGGCCTCAAAGCTTTCTACATTGAAGAACTCCGGATTCTTTTCTTTAGCCCTGTTGACGATAGCTTCACCTAAGGGGTGTTCTGAACCTTTCTCTGCTGAGGCTGATAGCTGCAGCAGTTCAGTTTCACTTATTCCAGCAGTTGTAACAATGTCAGTAACCTTGGGTTTACCTTCTGTTATGGTTCCTGTCTTATCAAACACGATAGTCTTTATCTTATGCGTAGTTTCCAACGCCTCTCCGCCTTTTATAAGTACTCCATATTCCGCACCTTTGCCGGTGCCAACCATTATGGCAGTCGGTGTCGCCAGTCCCAGTGCGCATGGGCACGCTATAACCAGCACTGATATAAATATCGTCAGTGAAAAGATCGCTGACATCCCCGAAATATACCATGCTAATCCTGCTATAATTGCAATCGCTATAACTACCGGTACAAAGTACCCGGATATGACATCCGCCATCTTCGCTATAGGGGCTTTAGAACCCTGGGCGTCTTCCACAAGCTTTATAATCTGTGCTAGAACAGTATCTTTTCCTACTTTTGTAGCTTTAAACTTGATTGTACCGTTTTTGTTGATACTTGCTCCAATTACCTTACTTCCGATATTCTTTTCAACAGGAATGCTTTCACCTGTAAGCATAGATTCATCGACTGAAGTCCTACCTTCAACCACTTCACCATCTACAGGAATCTTTTCTCCCGGCTTTACCAGCAGTATATCGCCTACCTCTACCTCTTCAATAGGGATAACCATTTCCATGCCATCGTGCATAACCGTTGCTGTTTTAGGTGCAAGTCCCATCAGCTTTTTAATAGCCTCCGAGGTCTTGCCCTTTGTTACAGCCTCAAGGTACTTACCCAAAAGAATTAATGCAATAATGACCCCTGCAGTTTCAAAGTATAAGTCCTTTGCATATTCAACCTTACCGTTTGCAATTTGTAATACTGCATATATACCATAAAGGAATGCTGCACTGGTACCCATTGCAATCAATGAATCCATGTTAGGCTCACGCTTTATCAACCTGCTAAACCCTACAGTGTAGAACTTGTAGCCTGCCGCTACTATAGGAATTGCCAGTATTAATTGCACCAATCCAAAGTTTAGAGGGTTCATCTCTGGCATGATAATTTCAGGTAAGGGAAGTCCTAACAGATGTCCCATTGCAATATATAAAAGAGGCACAGTAAATATTGATGCAACTAAAAACTTTGTCCATAAGGACTTCATTTCCCTTTCCCTACGCTCTCTTTCATGATCTATCTGTTCACCGGCTTCAACTTCTAATGCCTTATACCCCGCTTTTGATATTGCATCCTTTATCTCTGAAATCCTTGTTCTTGAAGGATCGTATGCCACTCTTGCCTTCTCTGTTGCGAAGTTTACACTTACCTCTTTAATTCCGGGCAACTTATTTATAGACCTTTCAATAGCTTTGGCACAGGACGCACAGGTCATGCCCGAAATAGGGATGGTTATGTCCCGGATATTTTCTTCCTGTTCTTCCTGGGCGCTGTAGCCAGCTCTCTTGACAGCTTCTTTTATTTTTTCAATATTTGTCTTACCTTCATCAAATTCAACAGCCAGCTTTTCCGTAGCAAAATTAACGCTGGCAGATTGTACCCCTTCTACCTTGCCAACGCTTCTTTCTATGGCTTTAGCACAAGACGCACAGGTCATTCCTGTAATACTTAATGTTTGCTTTATCATAATAATACATCACCTCTTTCATCGTATCCTACCCTACCCTGGGTGGGATTAATGTATATTATACTATACTATTCCTATATGTCAAGTAGGCATAATTATTTTTTGTAAAATTTTTTATTATTACCCGTATTATTAAAAAGGAGATTCACATGGCGGTCTGTGCCAAACGCGCGAACGCCGATTACATCATCACGCGCGATATAGAGCATTTTAAGAATTCACCCGTCGCTCCAATTTCGCCCGATGATTTTTTGCAAAGCCTGTAACGACCGGCTGCCACCTGATGGCGGTCTTTTCTTTTACCGTCTCCTTTGCCAGTGTCCGCTTTCGCGGGCGGTGATGGCCGAGTGGCAGCTCGTGCACAGGCTCATGAGATTGCTCTCTTTGTTGCGTAAGCGTCAAATAACCCCTTATCCCGAATTCGGGATATAGTGATATGAGCACTTTCTGTTACCTAACATAAGCTTGATGAACCTTGATAATTTCCAATATGTCCATTAATTGTTGCTGCAACTTGTTCATTGTTGAAAGAGTATAATAATCTTTTTGGTAACCTTTTGGGTTGCCTTGCCAAGCAGCGAATTATAGCCATCGTATACTCTATGCGCAACAATCCGCGAACCATCATAACCAACCCAGATGGGTTCTTGTTTCGGTTTTTCTTCATCTAGTCCATCTATTCCTTTTTCATTATACTTCATTGGTTCTACATTAAGCTATCAAAGCGTTATGTTGTATTCAACCTGCTTCATATAAAGTCGCCTGAGAGATAGGACAGGTTCTTTTACTTTTCTCCGGATGAAGGAATAAATTTAAATAAATAAGGGCTGGAGTAAACGTCACATGGGAAATATCCGCAGATACTGGAAGACAGTTGGAAAAAGTATTGGTGGGAGGATGATTTTTATGAAGTTGAGTCGTGTATACCAGGATCGGAAGTTGTATTTTAAAATATTTATTTCATTGATCCTGTGTATTATTCTGACGATGACGTTCCTGTCTACCGGACTTTATATGTATTTTGAAAACTTTATATTAAATCAGGTTTATTCCGACAACATCAACAGCCTTATACAAATCAGCAGAGATATATCAGCAATGACTGATACCGCGGAAGTAATTGACCATATTAATAGCTGGTTTTATCAAATATTCGAGAAGATAGGCAGGAAGCTGGAAGAAAATAAGAACTCAAAATATGAAGAGGTCATCAAAAGGTTTCATGAGATCATCGACAGTGAATATGGTAACCCGGCATTGTCAGTTGAAAGCATCGCTACAGCACTGGAAATATCGCCAACTTATATGTGCCGCCTGTGCAAGCAGCATACGCTGTCAACAATCCTGGATAGAATTATTGAGATACGAATGAAAAAAGCAAGGGAACTTTTGCAGGAAACTATGTTCTCAATAGCAGATATTGCCGAAAAAACCGGTTTTACTAATAGTTCATATTTCTATAAAACATTTAAGAAGCTCAATGGTTCTACACCTAATGATTTCAGAAAAAACCATTAGGTTTGCCCTGTCAAGTGCAGCTAACGCAGCTTTTATAGCTAAGTCCGATGTAGCAGCATTGAATTCGGTTATCCTTCTTTCTTTTATCCCTGTTCTTTCTTCTATCCAGTCTTCCGTTTTTCCGAAACGTCCGGCCAGTTCGTGGTTGGCCAAGACCAATTCGGGCAGATAATATCCATATCCTAAAATTCCTACGCTTCTCACAGATGTATATAACTCCTTTTCATTCTATTGTGAAATTTCTGACCTTGTTTTAGTCTTCAATCTTTCCGCGGCAATGCCTTCTGATACTTTTTCCCATTGTGCAGACAGATTGTCCAGAAAATCAGCCCCTTCGCCCTGTAAGATACTTGCAGCTTCCTCATAGC
>JABUEW010000152.1 GCA_013314855.1 Bacillota bacterium
GGAGAATTAGTTGATCATAATGGCAGAGTAGCCAAATCAAATGTCACTGGAAAAGCAGCTAAAGTTCTTCAATATCTGATGAATGTTAAACCTAACTTCTTTAGATGTGAACCTATTATAATAATTGTACCGCCTGATTTAGACGATTTAATATATGGAGCTGACGGAGCGAGGGTATCCTAAATTCAATAAGGAGAAAAAACTGTGAATATTAATGAATTAAGATATACCGATATAACTTATGAGGAATACACGAAAATAAAGATGGAATACTACAAACACCTTTTATCGATGCCTTTCGGACCAAGAAGCTGCATATTAAAATATTTTGGAGATTCTTTTTTTCACGATGCTAAATTATTAAACTTGCAGATTAATCCCCATAAAAGAACTGCTAAATTTGAATTGAGCAGTGAAAATGTTCTTGAGGATATAAATTTCTATAGAGAACAACATGATCTTACAAGGATTCATAGCAAAGAGTTCTGGCGTAATCCTATAATCTTTCAGGTAGTTTTTTCAAATGTTCAACATTTTACGTCAGATATTAGTATAAGTGACGGTTTAATAGTAATTGATACGGAGATTGCATCGTATGACAGCCAAATTGGTTATGAAATACTATTTTATTTTGAAAACAAAGAAAAACTTAAACTATTTTGTAAAGGCGCTAATCTTACGATAGATTCTGGGATGGTTGGATATTATACAAACGGGTTAAAAGAAATACCGTATTGTTCAAATTGTAAGTCAAAGTTTATTACTACGAAGAAATTAACTGAATTATTAAAAGATGTTGAAAATTGACGTGTCATGGGGACGGGGTTGCCGACAACTTTTCTTCTCTGGACACAATTTGAAAGCAATTATGGCCGAGTTCTGCAAAGGATTCGGCCTTCGTCTGAAAAGCACCGGGGCGCGTCATCGCACAGCTTCGCGCGCGCCGACACTGCCCCTAGCCCGCTCCATGCCCAGGCTCCGGGCTGATCTCCTAAAACCATAACTTGATCACGTAAACCCGGAGTGCCTTCCGGGAGCTGGCGCTCCTGCGCTGTCACGCATCCGCGCTTTCCCTTCAGGCCCTCCTCGATCTCCCCATAGCCCAAACTTTACCTATGCAGCGGCCCTCCGCCTGCGCCTTCCGCTCGGTGCTCGGGGCATCATGGCAGCTCCGCTTCGCTCCACCCCCATCATGCCCTCGATGAAAGCTTTGCTTATGTCAGTAAATACTTACGGCGAAATCCAAACTGGCGGCCGTATTATCCATTTGGCTCCCGGTGGATAAAACGGCCTGGGCAAATATCCGATCACAGCGAAGGCCAAGGAACCTGCTCCGCTGCCGCTTCGCACGTTCCTTCTAAAGGCAAAGCTTAAATGATACCGGGCGGCATACTGCCGCCCAGAAATCCCTGTAAAATGCCGAGTCCGGGTGGGCTCGGCGAATGTAACATCTGCAAAGCAGATGCAAACCGGATTTTATTCCCCCCGCCTGAAAAAGTATTGAAGCGCGCGAGCGCGCCCTCTCTTCTGGCCTTCGGCCTTCTTATTTACTTAAGTACGTGCATTTGTACGTAAATTGGTATGTCCGGCAATCTCCCAAGCGGTACGTATATACGCACCGGTTCTTTCTAATAGAACTGGCTTTACCTCTCGGTTTTCGGCGCTTTAAAAAGCACCGGGGCATGGGCGGTAAAGTCACTAATTTTCTCGATTGATTAAATCTATCCGTAATACCGATCCCAGGCTTCTTTAAAACCCAATTTCCGCCCGAATCTGAATTTATACGTATATAAGTATTTAGTTGTAAAATAAAGATGTCTTTATGAATGCTAATTTTCACTTAAAATTCATGATTCGATGAGAACGAATTAGATGTTCACGTAAGAAATAAGCTCCTGATGAAGCCGTTTCAATTATTGCATCAAGCAAAACAGAACAAGATTCATGCAATTCTCTTGACAATGGTCCAGTGTTGTCATGCAATAATAAGCGTTGAATACATCTTTCTAAATAAAACGCGGTATTAACCCTGGAGAGCAGTATAATTCCATCCGACTTTTTTAGATGCTTTGAAAGAATAAGTAATCCAGGAGTCAAGAAAATAGAAGGAAAGTGGTAAATGAGTGAAGCCATAGCTCCAAAAACATCCGGATTCTCCCCTGCATTATTAACAAATTCTAGGATTAAATCTTTTCCTAGAGCAATATCCTTATTTTCATAATCAACTTTTTGCCATGGGGTATCAGCATGCAATATACCACGTATTAATTTGACTTTGTGATCATTACTATATCTCGCTTGTTTTTGGATAGATATTGCTATTTCTTGAACTTTTTCAGATAGTTTAGCCCAGAACTTCCAGTATAACTCCTTTTTACCCATTTCTTCAGTAACGAGTTCCAAATATAGCAATAACCAATGTACAAAATCAGGTGCCGTATCACATCCATTTCGCAACTGTTCAACAAATATTGGGGTATCATTTTCGGATATATTTAATAAATACTCAGCCAACTTTTTAGCAAAGTTCATCGGTAACTCATCAGAAATACGTATTTTTTTCTCAGGATAATCTCTGCTATTTGATTCTTCCGCTTCGAAGATAAGATTAAGCATTCGAGAAAGAAAAGAAATATGGGTGGATTCGACTGAACCATCCGGAATCATTAAACAGGAACTTAAAATGTGCCATGAGCTATGGGTATTAAAGGAAATATCATCAATATTAACGGCAATTTCTCCGCGGGCAAGCTGCTCGCGGAAATCCTCTAACCAAGCTTCATGTGAATTCGTTTTAACTATTTCTTCGTCCTCTGAATATTCCCAAAATCCAGCATTTTTACTTTCCTCTAATTTTAGCCGTGCATATTCAATGCTTCCCATATAACATGACTGTGCAAAATCAGGATCAACTTGCCATAGATATTTTTTAATACCATTTGCTGTCCCTATTCTGACATTTTCATTTGCATGCGTGAGCGCAGTGGCAATAATTCTTTTAATACTAATCCTATCATTATCATTATCTACAAAATTAAATAATATAGGAAGAATCAAAGCCGACGTTGCTGCGCCATCAAGGTCTGTTTTATCTGCAATCGTTATTGAGTCATTCGTATCGGCATCAGCCAGAACCGTTTCAATTACAAGTCCGGTGCACCAAGACAAATCATCTTCCTTTAACTCTTCAGAATGATCCCGTAAAAAGATGGCTGCACCTTTTACAATGCTTCCAAACTGCATTCGCCATAAATCATTTGCGTTTCCACTTGTTATTATCTCGAAAAGATTTTTCGCTTCTGTAAGAGCATCATTCCAATTTGCATAATAAACACTGTCCAACGCTTCTCCTTTAAAGGTTTTTTCTGACCATAAGAACATAGCGGAAAAGCGATTGGTTAATGCCATATCCTCTTGTGTCTTCTTCTGTATTTCTTCCAAATCAGGCTCCAAGTTTTCATTAGTGAAAATAATCCGATTATTATCATTGTCTAATTCCGGTTTCCAACCGCGGCTGTCAATCCTATGAAAGCGGAAACGCCATTTCTCTTCATTTGGAGCCTTAGACCGTAATTCATCTATTACAGTAAGTGCTTCGTTTCTTAAATCTGAAAACTGAAGACGCACAATCAAATCCTCCAAATGCTCTTTTCGCCATGATCGCAACGCTGCCAAACGTCTTTCTTCGGAATAAATATCCGCCAAGGGTTCGCGATTAAGTCCCGTTTTATGCCAATCAATTTCGTTGCCGCCTCGTTCATGGACTGTTCGTTCTAAGTCATAATTATAAAATTCCGGTTCTCGTAAGATAGGTAATGCAAGCTTTCCAAGCTTATCTGGGTAACCTGTTGCCACAGAAGCCAAAACCGCCGTAGGCATGATGGAATTGCTGTTTCGTAAAATATAGTCAAAAATCCATTCCAATTCTTCTTCGGAATTAGAATATTGTACTTTGTTAATCAGCCAATTCTCCAGTGCCATGAGTGCTGATTGAAGTAAATATGGAATTACAGAATGACTACGGTATCCCAACCACAGCCGGCTTGAACAAAATTGTTTCACATTGGTTCCGTCATTCAGCCTTATTTCAACTTGTTTAACTCCCGATTGACTAATATTAAAAATTGGAAAAGAATATCTCCCGGGCGAGTCAAGATCGGAATAAGCGTATTTTTCTGCAGTTATGTTGAGAAGTTCCAGAATAAAATCCAAGCCTTTTCGAGGACTGAAACGTAATAGTTGCGAAAATGGGCCTCTCGCCCCACTGGGAGGAAAGAATTGAGATGCTTCTCTGAATGGATAAAGACAAAAACATTCTTCAACATTATTACTATAAGAACGATGTCGATTCTTTTTTGATTCGTCGATTAGCCATTCATGAAAAGCAAGTTTTATAACCATATCAGGGGCATTTTTGCATAAGAAGGCTATGTCGATCCCCGTCAATGCCATGACACAAAAATCTTTTACATAAGGAAACCGACGCCCATTATCGTCAGTACGGAATACATCCGCTTCCATTAGGTCTTTGAATTCGTTAAATATAGTAGGAATAACCTTAATTATAACGGCAATCAATTTTCTTCGGTAACCTTCATCTCTATGTAAGTCTTTAACCATATTGAGCAAATACATCGCAAGTAAACCGGCTTCACGGGATGGAGTTGGCAACTCTTTTTCAATATGCACTATAGAAGACCATTCATAAAGAACAGCTGATATGTGGGATATTAGTTGTGGTGAAATAGAATCCTTATTTTCAAATAAGAAAAGAATTATGTCTTCCCAGCCGGAACCATATGGCTTAAGATACAGAATATCGGATGCTTGCGATGTTTGATTATCTGAAAGCAGTTTTATAATTTCGAGATCCAATGTCTTGCAGGCTATACGAAGAATAAAGCAAAAACGTTTTAACAATTTGCCGTCATTCCCGAATAATTGTTCCTTAAGACTGGGTAATAAACTCATAAGAAGTGTTACTAAGGAGTATTGCCGATATAGTTTCATCCTGCCAACAACTTTCAATGTTTTCATCATTCAAAATATTAAGAACCAGATGGGCAACGTTTTCACCAAATCTTATTTTTTGATGGAGCCATAAGCGGAAGGCCCTATTCATGGCTGGTTCATGCCCTACAGCATCAAGAAAACCCTTGATATCGTCAATATATGTCTGAGAAACTTCTTCGATATATCGCTCAAGTGCCCAATCCTCAAGAACATCATGTGCCGGACTAACCAAGCCATTTGATATATCTCGGTATATTAAATTATCTTCCTCAAGCTTTAACAGCGCGTCGGAATCAAACGCTGCTTCGGGCACTCCATAAACCATTTGCTTGGCCCGCTTTAAAGCAATGTCAATAAAGGTTTGTCGCCTTCTCAGGGGCATGCCATTTGCCCGTATATGCTCTTTAGAGATTACATCTCTCCAAACAGCTATCCGAAATTCCTTTTCTCCGTCTCCGCTTGAAAACTGAGTTCCTGTTTGTGCAATTCTGTAAGCCAGTTCCGCATAGTATGGCTTTTTGAGAAGCGCTTTTATCGACTCATTAGTCGATAACGGTTTTAAAAGGTCTATACTTTTACAAAGATATTCAACATCACCATCGCTGAAGTCCTTTATCAATAGCGATGAATAATGAATGCCACTTGGCTGGAGAAAATGTAAAGTTATTTGTTGATAAGCATAATCACGTCCACTAGCAATAATTGTCCATCCGGGGTGTTTCCTTATAAAGTAGATTAAATCTGTGAAAGCAGCGGTATTTTGCAGTTCAAGTAGTTTTTCCAGTGATTCTATCAGTAAATATTTCTTGGGTATCATTGTGAAACCTGATTCAAGATCACTGATTGAACTTGTTAAACCAATTGCTGAAAACACATTATCGAGATGTGCCTTATCTAGATCTTCGGTACGAAGGCAAAAGACAGGAACGTGATCTCTCATATGTTCGGCAAACTCTCTTACCAAACTGGATTTTCCACAGCCTCGTTCTCCTGAAAGAAATACAAATTCAGCACCTTCACTAATTTCTAAAAGTTGATCAAAAAAATCGGAACGATTGATATGCACTCCAGCAATATTTTCTCTTATACCATTTATAATGTAATCCCCATGGTCCCTTAATCGGCTGACATCGGAAATGAAATGATTATTTTGCCGATTATTGAATGCATTTACAATATCTGTTGGCAGAATCGCTAAAGTTACAGTTCCCGAGGTTTGGTTATATGATTGTATCGCGTCAACGACTCTTGACCATAGGGATGGAGCATCCCCGGTTGTACTTTGAGCGATTAATGACCTGAGCAGTGAAAGGGTGATTCCTGATTCGATATCCAAATCATATCCGAGAAGATAAAAGCTTTTTAAAAATTCCCAAAACTGCTCATCTGAAATATCACTTCCATCGTTGGCTTTGTTCAGATGTGTCTGAAAAACCTTTAACTTTTCTCTTTTCGCGTCACTGCTGAAGTTAGCCAAGTTAACTTTATGAAAGAACTCTTTTGCATCATCGGAGTGACGTGCCCATTCCAATAGAGTACGGGTATTGTTAATATCAGTAGCACTTAACGGACCTGTGATAAGAGCAAATACATCGTTTCCGACGGTAAATATATCTGGATTACGGAAATCATTCCAAGCAGCTTGAATTACTTCGCCAAACACATCATTTCCTTCTGTGATACTAATAGAGTGTTTTATTTGAGCTAGAAGTTTAGCCTCTTTTTCTGTTTGAAGATCTTTGGCAAAAACAATAAAATCATCTGTATTGAAGCCTGCGTAACGGCCCTGAAGTTTTATCTTTGTAATAGGCCATGGTGGTAAGCAAGGAGCTATCTGCCCTGTCAACATGAGTACGACAAATGCAGCTTGCACACGGGTTTCAAAAATTGTGCCCCCACCCCCTGTAGAAAAGGGGTTGCTTTGTTGTTTTGAATCCATCTTATTTTTACCTCCATATTGACTGAAGAAACCTTATGAGTTGCACTCCTAATATGGGGACAATCCACATAATTTAATCATACAATATTATGTAGTTGTATTGTTCGAGTCACATAGCAAGTATCTACAACTAAATACTTATATACGTATAAATTCAGATTCGGGCGGAAATTGGGTTTTAAAGAAGCCTGGGATCGGTATTACGGATAGATTTAATCAATCGAGAAAATTAGTGACTTTACCGCCCATGCCCCGGTGCTTTTTAAAGCGCCGAAAACCGAGAGGTAAAGCCAGTTCTATTAGAAAGAACCGGTGCGTATATACGTACCGCTTGGGAGATTGCCGGACATACCAATTTACGTACAAATGCACGTACTTAAGTAAATAAGAAGGCCGAAGGCCAGAAGAGAGGGCGCGCTCGCGCGCTTCAATACTTTTTCAGGCGGGGGGAATAAAATCCGGTTTGCATCTGCTTTGCAGATGTTACATTCGCCGAGCCCACCCGGACTCGGCATTTTACAGGGATTTCTGGGCGGCAGTATGCCGCCCGGTATCATTTAAGCTTTGCCTTTAGAAGGAACGTGCGAAGCGGCAGCGGAGCAGGTTCCTTGGCCTTCGCTGTGATCGGATATTTGCCCAGGCCGTTTTATCCACCGGGAGCCAAATGGATAATACGGCCGCCAGTTTGGATTTCGCCGTA
The DNA here is from genome assembly GCA_013314855.1 of Bacillota bacterium. NCBI lineage: Bacteria > Bacillati > Bacillota > Bacillota bacterium. Next base: position 7,653 of record JABUEW010000152.1, read on the forward strand.
AGTATTTACTGACATAAGCAAAGCTTTCATCGAGGGCATGATGGGGGTGGAGCGAAGCGGAGCTGCCATGATGCCCCGAGCACCGAGCGGAAGGCGCAGGCGGAGGGCCGCTGCATAGGTAAAGTTTGGGCTATGGGGAGATCGAGGAGGGCCTGAAGGGAAAGCGCGGATGCGTGACAGCGCAGGAGCGCCAGCTCCCGGAAGGCACTCCGGGTTTACGTGATCAAGTTATGGTTTTAGGAGATCAGCCCGGAGCCTGGGCATGGAGCGGGCTAGGGGCAGTGTCGGCGCGCGCGAAGCTGTGCGATGACGCGCCCCGGTGCTTTTCAGACGAAGGCCGAATCCTTTGCAGAACTCGGCCATAATTGCTTTCAAATTGTGTCCAGAGAAGAAAAGTTGTCGGCAACCCCGTCCCCATGACACGTCAATTTTCAACATCTTTTAATAATTCAGTTAATTTCTTCGTAGTAATAAACTTTGACTTACAATTTGAACAATACGGTATTTCTTTTAACCCGTTTGTATAATATCCAACCATCCCAGAATCTATCGTAAGATTAGCGCCTTTACAAAATAGTTTAAGTTTTTCTTTGTTTTCAAAATAAAATAGTATTTCATAACCAATTTGGCTGTCATACGATGCAATCTCCGTATCAATTACTATTAAACCGTCACTTATACTAATATCTGACGTAAAATGTTGAACATTTGAAAAAACTACCTGAAAGATTATAGGATTACGCCAGAACTCTTTGCTATGAATCCTTGTAAGATCATGTTGTTCTCTATAGAAATTTATATCCTCAAGAACATTTTCACTGCTCAATTCAAATTTAGCAGTTCTTTTATGGGGATTAATCTGCAAGTTTAATAATTTAGCATCGTGAAAAAAAGAATCTCCAAAATATTTTAATATGCAGCTTCTTGGTCCGAAAGGCATCGATAAAAGGTGTTTGTAGTATTCCATCTTTATTTTCGTGTATTCCTCATAAGTTATATCGGTATATCTTAATTCATTAATATTCACAGTTTTTTCTCCTTATTGAATTTAGGATACCCTCGCTCCGTCAGCTCCATATATTAAATCGTCTAAATCAGGCGGTACAATTATTATAATAGGTTCACATCTAAAGAAGTTAGGTTTAACATTCATCAGATATTGAAGAACTTTAGCTGCTTTTCCAGTGACATTTGATTTGGCTACTCTGCCATTATGATCAACTAATTCTCC
>JABUEW010000153.1 GCA_013314855.1 Bacillota bacterium
TAACCGATATTTCGCAGGATAAAAATACCATACAAATAAATATGCACACATAGGTAAAAAGAGGGATAATACTCCACAGGCCGGTCAGATATTTATAGATTATGTAGCAGAACTGTCAATATAATGCAGAGACCTTGATTTTGTGGTATGGCAAATAGAGCCCCTAACAGGACTGTATAGCGGTATAGAATTTTTGGAGTCTATGCAATGTATTCTGCTGTATAAATCGCCTCACTGAACCCGGCCAAACTTAAAAGTCTCTTGATATTATCATTAACCCCACTGCCAATTACCCGTAGAAGGGAGCCATCCTCCAGTGTGATCAAAAGAACCAGGATGTTTTCTAAAAGTTCCAGGATTGCTCTGGCCGTTGGTTTATGGGACTTAATGCCCCCTGGAATCATCAGAGGATCATCCTCTTTAGAAAGAGCTTCCCGTACCTGGTATTCAATCAGAGTGTAGACCATCAAGGCGAGCAGAAGGATATATCCAAAGGCTTCTACACGTTTGGGGTCTTTGAGATAGATTTCATCCACAAAGTATGGGTCCTTTAGAATCTTGAAGTTAATCTCAACGGATGACTGTTCCTTGTATTCCGTTAGTACTTCAGTGTCTGAAATCTTCCTAGGGTCAAGCTCATTGGTTACCAGTACGAATAACCCGGCCTTTTCCTTGTGTTTATCAATCTTTACGTGTTCTTCAAAGACCCTGACCTTTACTTTGTGCCAGATTTCTACTTCCTTTGTTTCATCTTTACGGGGCCGCCCTTGGCGGGAGCGCTTTTTTACCCTTTCCTCTACTGTTGTTTTTCCGGAAAGGCTGTGATATTCCAGTGGATTCTCGGCGATGAACTTATCTAAAGCTGCCTGGGCATCTTCTTCACAGTAGTAATCAACAGCCTCCAGTTCAGCCACGGCCTTGGTAGTCTGATCATTCTCTCTCTTTATAGCTGCCTGCAAAGCTTTGAGTTTACGTCCATCCAGATGGTTGGAATGACAGACAATAAATCGGTACGGAGTATCGTAAAGAAAACCGGTAAAGCTCTGGATTTTGTAGACGGCAGCATTCTTCTTATCATGGAGAGTGCCTATATTAACCCAAGCCTCCGGTGTTGACAAGGCTTTCAGCTTTAGTTCTTCCTCCAGATTGAAGTTCCCGGGAAGCCTTGAGATAAAGATGGTCTTGGGTGTCTTATCATCTCCCTGGGCTACCTTTAGGTTATCCTCTGTAACAAAGCTGCTGTCTGCTGTATAGATGATGTATTCTATATCAGCTTGGCTTAAGTTCTTCCGCATCTCCTGGATGAAGGAGTTGTTCCAGGTTTTATCACTGGTATTTCCATTTAAAACTTCGCCACCTACAAGGACTTTCTTATTGGTATTTGCCAGACCGAACATAATCTGCTTAAGATCCGGACGACGGTCTTTACTGTGGCCCCTGACAATCTGAAGGTCATCTTCTTCACAGGTATCATACTCACCATACACTGACTTACTGGTAGTGTCGGCATGGATGGTCTTTACTTTAATGTTATAGGTTCCAATACTCTTTAAGGCAATGCTGGTGAATATCTCCTTGGGATTAGCCTCATAGAAGGCATCCAGGATACGGCCTAATGTGTCATCGTTAAAATGCTCAGCATTAATCCCAGGTCCAAAGAATTTCTCCACATCCTTATCCTCATAGAATTCCTGGACCTTGTACAGTGCTTTACGGTCTGTAAGGATGTTGGCAATGATAGCTTCTATACCCATACCAGTAGAGATGATGCTCTTCTCATCATCCCGGGCAGTACGATTATTTATTTCATCGGCTATCCCCAGTTTCCTTGCATGACTCAAAATCAAGGGGATAGGTCCATCAATTACGGGAGTTATCTTATTGGTATTGATGTTCATGGGATCTCCTCCATCAGGATATTTTCCTTCATAGTACCACAATTTATCCATTAGGAGGGCCTGTTTACATAATTAGTTTAATGGTAGTTTATACCTGCGGAATATCTGTTAATGTTAAGCTCTTCTTTTAATTCCCTTCTCAAGCATTCTTCCGGAGTTTCTCCAGCTTCAATTTTGCCGCCAGGGAACTCCCATTTATTTGCCAGTTTTGCATTCGATTTACGTTTGGCAATCAATATTTGGTTATCTTTCACTATTAGTGCTGCAGTGACTTTTACCATAACTTGATGTCTCCTTATTTACCAATATTGTCTTTCATTTTATTGACAAAATCCCTTCTGGTATTTTGTATTTCTTCGCTTAGCATATACTTAATTAAGTCTAAAGTGGAGCCTATTCTTTCGTTATAAGTTGCATTGGCGAAACTTGGAAAAGGAGCAGGTACAAATATGATTCCATTTCTTATTAACGGCAACATTCCTACATCAGTGCTATATCTGATACCAAATTGGAATAAATTATATGTCGCATCACCCAGTAATACAACTAAATCGGGGTTACAAAAGTCTATTTCTCTATTTAATAATTCTAGGCTTTTTTCATCGTCAAAATTATTTTTGTCTCTATATACTTTCCTCGCATCGGTAATGAACATATAGTCAAGGTCGCCTATAGCTAATAAAAATTCTTTGGCTCTTTTCCAGCTTTTAAACGGTGGAATGCCTTGGGCTTTTCGGAAACGAGAGAACTGATATTCATCAAGTTTATCCATTAAACATGCATAGAAAACAGTGCTTCCTGCATCTTCGGCTAGAGAATCCTTTGCAATAACCATTATTCGTTGACCAGGTTCATTAGAAAAATATTTGCGGCCCCAGAATGGTAAATCTGCTCCCCTTCTCACTTTTTTATATTTGTGAAATTTTAAAAAGTAGCTTATCTCTTTAGAATAATGATCGTCATGATATTCTCGGATGATTTTTTTTACTGCTGAATTTTCAGAATAACACTCTTCTGGGTAAATCAAATAATCACGATAAATCATAGCCAAATGCTTAATTTTATTATTCACATGGACACTTCCTCGTATAATAGTATTTGTAAATCAAATCTATACTTTTTTCCAGTTCTGCCAGCTGGGACATATCCTTTAGAACCTCTCAAGGGGCTTACTTCGTAGAAGTAAGCGGCCGCCCCGCCTTTATCGGCCATGTACTTTGAAAATAGCATATTTACCTTTGCATTTGCCTGTGCAACAATGGTATAAGAGGCCATTGCGGACAGTTTTGCTCACTCCTTGTGGAACCTTTTGGTTACTGCTGTTAAAGTCTGTTCCCCTGGCCTGGCGTCAGCTTCGAACCACTGGGTGTTTGTTCGTTCGTAGCCTGCACCCTATGGCAGTCGGGTGCCGTGCATAGACTACTTACGGACCATATTCTAATTGCGAGGGCGTCGATGCGTCAGGACCCACGGGCATTTGTTAAGGTCAATGTGCCTCACATCCCTACCTAGGAAGGAGGTGAGCATAATGCCCAATTCATTACTGGTAGGCATCGATGTCAGTTCCTGTGACAACAAGGTCAGGGTATTGGATTCTTTAGGCAATAGCCTTTCTAAGTTCACTGTATCCAATAACTATCCGGGTGCTAGAATTCTTGCTGATAAAATAACCGGTATAATGACCTTGAACCAATTCGACTCCCTTGTAATCGGCCTTGAATCTACCTCTGTATACGGTGAACCACTTGTCCATTTCCTCAAACAAGACGCAGATATAGGTTCTTTCAAGCCGCACATCCATGTGTTAAATCCCAAACAGGTCCATGCTTTTAAAAAAGCATATCCGGACCTGCCCAAGACCGATGATGTTGACGCCTGGATTATCGCCGAAAACCTGCGTTTTGGACGCATTAACCAGGAGGTTTACATGGATGATAAGATTATTGCTCTAAGAAAACTTACCCGTGCCAGGTTTTATACTGCACGTAACCTTACAAGGGAGAAGAACCATTTCCTTAACCACTTGTTCTTGAAGTTTTCTTCTCTTACCCAGGAGAAAGTCTTCTCGGACAAGTTCGGTGCTACTTCCCTTGCTGTTGTTGAGGAGTTCCTTTCTGTAGACGAGATCGCTTATATGTCTATTGAGGAACTATCTGCTTTTGTTTATGAAAAAAGCAAGGGTAAGTTTAGTATGCCGGATGATATCGCCAAACTCATTCAAAAGGCTGCCCGTAGTTCTTACCGCCTACCCAAGACTGTCAATGATTCTGTCAATCAAGTCCTAGCCATTTCTCTTATAGCCATTCGTGCTTTGAAAGACCAGTTAAGACTGTTTGACAAAGCCATTGAGGAACAGATGAAGGTTATACCCAACACTCTTACCTCGGTCAAGGGTATCGGCCCGGTCTACGCTGCGGGTATCATAGCCGAGATTGGCGATATAGGCCGGTTTAAGAATCACGCTGCTTTGGCCAAGTTCGCCGGTATATGCTGGAGTAAATACCAGTCCGGCAAGTATACCGCCGATAATACCCGCCTGATATCTTCGGGCAACCGTTATTTGAGATATTATCTCATGGAAGCTGCTAACAAGGTGCGCGTGCACGACCCCGAGTTTAAACGCTTCTATGACCTCAAATACCGTGAAACGCCAAAGACGCCGCACAAAAGGGCACTCGCATTGACTGCCAGGAAACTGGTACGGTTGGTCTATGCTCTGCTGCGTAGCAACCGGCTATATATACCCCCAGCGGAACACTAACCCGTTGGTCTTGGTATGCCCTGTTTTTCCAGCCAGTAAGGCAGGGCTTGTTAGAGTTTCCCTTTTTGTGCCAAAACAGCCTTAACAATATACTATTTTCAAAGATCTTTTTCCAGTTCACCTATTGACATCTTACCGCTGGACTTTACAATCGTAATTCATACTCAACATTAAGTACCTTTCTTAGAACATATAATTCTTAACTTTCCGGCGATCTACATACTTTACAGGGCATATATCTAGTGGTGCTGTCCGGTTAATGTCAATCCTTCAGTCTTAAGGAGAAGGTAAAAACAAGACTTATAAAAAAGACGGAAGGTGAATAATCATGGTGTGGGTGAATTTTCGTTTGTCTCGAAAAGGGTAAATTTAAGTTGTCCCTGACACCCTCGAATTTTTCGTTAATTAGCGCTAAGTCTTTAGCTCGTTGTTTGACGAAATTTGCTCTATAAACGACCAAGGATAGTGTCAATTCCATCTTCAAAAAGCCAACTCGGAATCTCACAATGCGGGTTTAAAAGGTTTGCCATCTCATGCTCATTATCATCAATACTTTCTATTATCTTATCTACCAAAGCTCTATCAATATTGTAAGCCGCCAAGGCGGTATGACAAAGTTTTTGCCCAAGAATCTCTTTCCCCGCATGAATAAAATAACAGCCAACAGCAAATAAATCCCCAATCGCAACAGGTACTGGACCATATTCTGTTTGATCTAAATTCTTTTCAAGTTTATGAATGTCCAATTCTCCAATTATTCTTTTGACCTCATCATTTGTTATTTTCATGATTATCTCCCCTTATCGTTCTTTTTCGACCTTGCAGTCCTTGGCGGCAGGATGCCGACATAGGCCAAAATTAGTAAATTTCGCCGAACGGTCAGTTTTCACGACGCCGACGAACCGGACCAGCAGAGCCTTTCCCAATTGACGGCGCTTGCCGCCACCCGGTGAGACGATGTGGCAGCAACGACCCTTAAGCACGCCCGAAGCCTGAAAATATTGTTCTCTGATGTGCGGTGGACCACAAACGCTCAGATACTATTAAACACTATGTCCATTTACTTGCTAGTACATATAACCATAACGGTAAAGCTAATAAAACTAAATCGTTATGTATCTCGCAGGTGTGCTTGCAGAGTTTTTCCCATCGTGATTGATTGAGAAGGTAGCCATGCTTACTATTTCTTAAATCCCTCAGTAAATCTGCGCTGATTTTATTCATATCAATTTGTTCAAGAACCCATTTAATATTTAAAATTAATTCCTCTCCAATTATACCGGGAACATTTTTAATACAATTAATTAGCTCATCACTTAAGAACTCTTTACTAAGTAAACGTCTCCATATATCTGTTTCAGATTTACCCCTGCCTAATGCATGCATATAGTTAGATATTTTATCAACCACATTAAAGAATGACATTTTACTAAGGTATGGAATTTCTGAACTTATACAAAAGAACAGATCGCATATCGTGCTATTTAAAGTCATCGCTCTTTGCTGTCTTATATGATCTTCACTCATGTGATTCAACTCTTCAAGACGATAATTCAATAAATCTATATACCATTCAAAATAGTCCAATATATTAATTGGATTAAAAACCGTAGAGTCAGCAGCTGTTTTGGGGCCCCTGCTTGAATCAAAAGTCCATTGATCATCAAATATATGATGGAATTTCCACAAAAGATGAACATATAATGTTTCTGCTTCCTTCATCTGAGAGTATTGCATAGCTCGGTCGGGAATGAACATTAATGTGAGATCAGGGCTGACGGGAACTATTTCACAAAACAACAATGGGTATAAACTATATGATAAAACCTCAAGTGCCATGTTTAACAAATTTTCTTCTTGAAAACCAGAAAACTCTTGAGGGTACTCTCCAATGAAACTTTTCATACCATTCTTGTCGGCAAATTTTTTCTGAGTCGCCCAAGAAGTTAAAAACCAGTTTTCATCAGTTTCGATAAGCCAAATTTGACCTAAAGGGAACCTTTGAAAAAATTCAGGGAATACATATCTAAATAAGGTTCTACCAACTAAGTTTTTATATGTAAAGCTAATACAATTAAGGGCAGTATACTGAATAAACTCTTTAACATCCTTTGGAGCGCTCTTGCAATAATCAAAACCCCACTCATCCATATTTGTTTCGAGCATATAGTTATATTTAATATTTAATTCGCTTTCTTCAGGCTGGAAAACAAGTCTACCTTGAAATTTCTTATCTAGCCAATCATGGAGTTCTTGACTACGCAAATCTACTCGTTTTAACTTCTTGTAAATACTTATCATATGACCTCCAATTATGCGGTATACGCTAAATCCCACCGCATTTTAGATAATTCCTGTAACACCGAAACAAACGGTTCGGAATACCGGAAATATTCCGGTGTTTACGAATCTATGTTCGGGAATGCCAGTCTATATCTGCAATAGATCTAACAAAAAAGAATAGCCCATCCATAACTGTATATTTCTATAACTAAAGCTATGAAATGGGCTAAAACAATAATCCATTTTATATATTAGATTGTTTTACATTAAAATTATACCAAATTTAGGCATAAGCTGTAAAGGTATTACATAAAATAACAAAATAGATGGTCTATAGTACAATAACCTAGAAAAACGTATATTTCCTTGAATACATTACTCTTCAGCTGTCAAACATAAATCTATTGTTCTTATTCCAGCGTAATATCATCTTTTATATGCTCCAAATATATATTCCATACTCTTCTAACTGTTACTCGCCTTATCTCAAATTCTGGAAACTTTTTCAACATAAATACTTCCCCTACTCCCAGCCTCTTTATCTCATCCGGGTGTACGATAAAACTCCTTTGCTCGCTTATAGTGCCCATACCGGTAGCCCCCGCTTCATTAATCTGCCTGGTAATGGACATATCTTCCCTAGTGCCTATCAACGACGACAGCAACTCCGCCGATGCCGGCACGTCCTGCCGGTGAATTATCTTGATGTTGGTATTTCCCAGCACCTGCTCCATCAGCTCTTCTTCACCGCCCGCTCTCAGGTCTGCAAGCTCCTGGGTGCTCAATATGACATGAAACCCCGCACCCCTCGACTTGTTAATATAATCGGTCACCTGGGACCCGGCAAACACCCCGAACTCGTCGAATATACTGAACACCTTCTTTCCTCTCCCGAACATCCTGGCCGCCGTCGTCTTCAAATCTATCACAATCAGCCTGCCCAGCAGCCGCGAATACTTCGGGAACCTGAGACTGTCCAGACTGAAAAAGACAACTCCATCGCTGTCTATGGCTGATACCAGGTCAATGGTTGTATCTTCATCCTCATCCGTATCCTTTAAAAGATATCCTATCTCGCTCTCGGCAAAAACCGCAAGTCTGTTCACCAACCCGCTTATATCCCTCTTCGACTCGTCCACCATGCCCGCAAACCGTTTAAGTTCGTACTCATCGATCATTCCGTCCTTAGCCAGCGTCCTTGCTGTAAGTACGATATCACCCGGGTCCAGCAAATCGGCGATATTGCTCAGGTCAATTCTCACCCCGGACATCTGAAGCATCCGTATGGATGACTGAAGGTACCTCTCCGCCATCAGCTTATAATGCGGCTCGGTCCACTCGGTTATTGATATCAGCTTGTCTTTCAGCTCCGAGTAGTTCCCCCTCTTCAAAGGGTTGTAATGCAGAGAGTCGCAATCGGCGACCATGGAGAACCCGTAAAACCTCCTGCCGCACCTCTTCGCTATATTCCTTACCCGTTCCATAAACTCCATTTCTCCCTTACCGTCCACCACAATAAGGGGTATGCCCCTAAGCGCCGCGCTCTCCACAAAATTCATGAGCGTAGTGGTTTTACCGGCTCCGGTGGCCCCCAGAACAAGGCAATGACCGTTAAGCTCCACGTCCGTAACGCATACAGGCTTCCCGTCCGTGCTTATCCCCAGCGCCGTACCGTCCGGGGGATGAACCAGCCTCTCCATCATCTCCGCGGCCTTTTTCCCTGAGATTGTTTTTCCCGGTTTATCGTGCCTATCTTTCATCCATTCCGGCCGGGATGCCTTTATCATTTCAATTATTAGGCCCATTACAACCCCTATGGGTACCCCTGCCTTAACGAACACAGCCCAGTTTATAGTCCCGCCGCTCCGATGCCCTGCCAGGCGTTTAAAAAGCATT
>JABUEW010000154.1 GCA_013314855.1 Bacillota bacterium
GATCGGATTCGAAGTAAAAATTGATTAAAAGTGCTTGAGCTGAATCGGTTGATTGTATAAGCCATATAATGAACCAATCATAAAGATTTGTCCGTCCATAATTATTTCATAAGAGATCAAGGAGGGAATAAACAATGCACAAAGTCCGAAATACAGGCCCCTACCGCGTATTTTTACCTTAGTTTACATAATGCTCATTTCATCCCCCCCTATACTGCTCCCATAGGGTGAGACACTAAGCCGACAGAAATAAGCTAAAATGGAGACATGGAAAAGAGAAATCGTTACACAGCCGAATTCAAAGCAAAAGTGGTTCTGGAGCTTCTTCAGGAGGAGTCGACCTTGAACCAGGTGGCCTCGAAGTACCAGTTGAATCCGCAAATGCTCAGCCAGTGGAAGAGCGATTTTATCAAGAACGCTGCCGCCGTGTTCGAAAAGAATAAGGACGAAGCCGGGAAACTACGCAAGGAGATGGAAGAAAAGGAAGCCCGGTATCGGCAGATTATCGGCCAGCAATCTTATGAGATTGACTGGCTCAAAAAAAAATCTGGCCTTAAATAACACGGTAGAATCCAGAAAAACTATGGCAGAGCTTGATAATAAGCGGCTCAGTTTATCCCGCCAGGCTCAATTATTAAGCATTAACCGAACCAGCCTTTACCGGAGTCCGGCAAGTTATGCATGGTCTGAAACTGACTTGGCCGACATGAGGCTGATTGATCGAATTTATACGGCTAAACCCTACTACGGATATCGGCGTATCACTGATGCCATGCGTAAAGAAGGTAAATCCATTAATGAGAAGCGCGTCAGACGCTTAATGAGGATTATGGGCATTCAAGGTGCTTGGTATTATTATCTAACTAAGTTATATTTATGTCATTGGCCATTTGTTACCAGTTTATAATTTCAAATAGTGACTACTGAGGCTTTCTCGATAAAACGGACACTCCAGAGTTAGGTTTTTGGCATTATTCACAGTTTTTCAAATCCAACAGGTTATGCCGCCAGGCCTGCTAAATATCTTTGTTTAAAATCAACAGGGGTGAGATACCCCAAGGCCTGGTGCCTTCTCTTGCGATTGTAATAAATTTCAATGTACCAAAAGATATCCCGACGTGCCTCTTCACGGGTTTTGTAATTATTGTGATAGAGCATTTCGCACTTAATTGTGCTGAAAAAGGTCTCCGCACAGGCGTTATCATAACAATTGCCCTTACGGCTCATGTTGCAGATCAGATTGTTCTTATTGAGATATTTCCGGTAGTCTTTACTGCAATATTGAACGCCGCGATCAGAATGATGAATAAGTCCCTTGGGCGGTCTATGCCGTTTAATTGCGTTTCTAAGAGCCGTCAGGCAAAGTTCAGTTTTCATGTGATTGGCTGTAGCCCAGCCTACTATTTCTTTTGTGCATATATCTTTAACGGTGGCCAGGTATAGCCAGCCCTCTTTCGTGGATATGTAGCTGATGTCAGTAACCCAGACCGCTGCCGGCTTATCTATTTTAAAGTTCTGGTTTAAAAGGTTCTCCGCCACAGGAAGATTATGTTTTGAGTTTGTAGTTACCTTGAATTTTCTTTTGCGTTTGGAGTACAGTTGATTCTCCTTCTGCAGCCGGTACAGACGATTACGGCTGCAATTCGGATATTCTTCTCGTACATCGGCTAGAATTTTATCCAGGCCGCATATCCCGCGATTTGCTTCATGACTTTGCTTGGCTAGTTTAAGAATTATTCGGTTCTCAATTTCTCTTTGGCTGGGAGGCCGGTTTAGCCAACCGTAGTAGCCGCTCCGTGATACTTCTAAAGTTACGCATATCTTCTCAACCGGAAACACGGAGCTGTGTTCCTTTATGAATTCATAGATTACTTCCGGTCGTGGTTCGCGAAGAATGCGGCGGCTTTTTTTAATATATCAACGGTCTCCTCTAGATCTTTAGTTTTACGTTTTTCGGCTCTAAGCTGGGCTTCAAGTTCAATGATTCTGGTTTTGTCAGGGATTTGGCGTTTTTTGTCTTCACCCAGCCAGTTGCGTAGCGTCTGAGGATTGATCCCCAGGTCTTTGGCTACCTTATTGACCGACCTGCCGCCTTCCCTAACCAGGCGCATTGCATCGGCCTTAAACTCATCATCATAGCGGTTACCCTTGTTAACCATTTTCGAATCCCTCCACAGTTGTTATTGTACCTAACTCAACTGTGTCCGTCGATTCGGGTATAACTCAAACAGACTTACACCCTTGCACCCAACACAACCTAGCGAAAACCACTATTAATACTATTAAAGCCTACTTATGGATTTTTAGTCAACATTAGCTAGTTAATGTTTTCTGCATATCATACAGTATTTTGACGCCGGCTCTGGATTAAATATTTTGGTAAAAATTATACGATAAATATTTAACAATATTTATTATTGATGTAACTTTTAGGGTAAAACTCCGTTAAAGAATATAGGAGATTATCATGAATGAATTTGCGGCGTTTTATAAACTTAACTATAACAAAATATTTTATTACCTAAAGAACCTAAGTGGTAGCTCCGATTTAGCTGAAGAACTTACACAAGAGACCTTTTTTAGAGCCATACAGCACATTTTAACTATGAAAGGAACATGCTATAACACTTCATGGTTGCTAAAAATTGCCCACAATTTGTTTATAGACCACGTTAGAAAAAACAGGATTGAATCAGTTAATATCGAGGATTTTGCAATAGAGTCTAAAGGAGTAGGGTGTGTCGAAGAAAAATTGGATTTAAATAATTTACTTAATAGATTGCCCGTAAGATACAAGACAGCAATTCTTTTGAAAGATTATTTTGGCTTCTCATATGGCGAGATATCCTATATTTTAAACTGTTCATTATCTACAGTTAAAATTACTTTGCACAGGGCTAGGAAAAAGCTAAAGGAGGGTTTGACAAGTGAATAACAAGCAACGTCCTGATTGTGATTCATGCAAAAGAATGCTAATTGACTATGCTTCTGGTAACCTTGATGAAGAAAACAGCAATAGGGTTCAAAAACATTTAAATCTCTGTAGGGATTGCCAAAACATATTTGAACAATATGAAAATGAGGAATTTTTAAAAGGAAACGGCACAGACTTTTCCTTTAGTAAATTAAAAATTAAATTCATAAGTAAAGTAATTCTGATTTGCATTCTTAGCTTAATCATTTTTTGTTTAATACTTGGCATTTTTTTACCAGCATTATTTAATTTGGTTCTTGGGCATAGAAATCAAATTGCCGAACGTGTTTTTGCTGACTATATTATGTTTACTATTCCTTCGGCACAAATTGAGTCTTTTGGTTCAAGTCAAGAAATAATGAGCCTTAAAATTAATAGCAAGTATTCTCAAAATCCTTTCTCGCCCTCAAATGAAATCAGCTTAACAATCCCGACGTTTTTCTTAAAGGCGTATTCCTCATATGTAATGAATTCCCCTGGTATATGTTTTAATGAAACCAAATTAGGCAGTAGTGAAGAGAATAACTTAGAATGGAATAAACTTGCGAAAATAAGTCAATTTACTAATTGCCAAGCGGTTATTCGTTTTTCTAACCCTATCTCAACTGCTGAGTTAGAAACTTTTCTAGAAGAGATTAATGGTAATAATAGATATGCCTGGGCGGCAATTGATACTGGAAACATAGAGATAAAGCCCATCAAACACACTTTTAATAGTAGTTGGGGGTTCCCTCAAAGCATGCAAAAAGTAAACGGAGCTGGAAGTGTTATCACTGAAGATTCGATTGTAAGAGCAGCTCAGGACTTCCGAATAGAAATGCATTTTTTAGAAAATGAGGGTAAGTATTTGGGCAATAATAAGCTGTTGAAAGAAGTCAAAGAAATAAACCAATATATCGATAATAACGGCATTAAAATAATTGGTGTGGTGGTAGTAATTCGTAGTAACGATCTTCTAAAATACAAGGATAACCAGCTCATATCAAGTATTGATGTAGTAAAAGCTGAGTTGGATTATTAATTAAATTTTGTCAAGGCTTCTTAAAGTCTTTTCAAAATTTATTATGCCAGCCCCAAAATATATATCTTTCCCGGGAGGGCCAATATCTGTGCAATTGGCTTCTATAATTTCTTTTATTTGATATGGGGTTAAGGTTTTATTTTTTGCTTTGATTTGAGCAACTAATGACGTAACGATAGGAGTAGAAAATGATGAACCAGAAGCAGTTTTATAATAACCGTTTCCGGAGGCACAATTAATATTGCTGCCTGGAGCAACCACAGATAAATGTTCACCATAATTGGATGTCGGCAATAAATCATTATCTTCATCTACTGCACCAACAGATATCACCCCATCTAATATTGCCGGATACAATCCTTTTGAATCCCCTCTACTGCCGAAAGAAGCTATTATTACGATATTATTTGCTAATGCTTTTTTAATCACTTTTTCTTCTTCAGATGAATATTCGTAACTACCCAAACTTAGATTTATTACATCAACTTTATCATTGATGGCCAATTCAATCGCTCTTACAATATCGCCTATTTGAACCGCTACTACTCCATCCGTTACAACATATGAGTATATTTTTACTCCAGGAGCTAAACCAATAATATTTTCATTATTACCCTGGTTCCCAGAAATAATGCTACAAATCTGCGTCGCATGTTCTTTGTTTTGAGAATAACTTGCAGGGAAAATGTATTTTTGTTCAATATTATTAATGGGAAGGTCCGTGCACTGCAGATCAATGCCAGAATCAACTATTGCTATTTTTATATTTTTTAAATTATCAGTATTAATGAAATTTTTTGAACTTTCGTATTCAATTTTTTCTAGATAATACAGTTTTTTGTTAATTGCTGTATTTTTCGGCATTGATGTTAACATACTTTTTTGATGTAGTAAATAAAATATAAACCCTAATAAACATAAAATTAAAACGCCATACCCTAATTTGGTTTTCATAATTTTGTCTCCATTTTATTGGAATGGTATAAGAGATAGTTCTCTTATACCATTCCATGATTTTATCTCTTAAGATACATAAATTTGACACCAATCATTTAAAGGATTAGGGTAACAATACCCAACAATACTCACCGAACTGATACGATAACCATAAGCGGTAAGACCGCCACTACCCGTAGATTGAACATATAACCCTTGGGTAACTTGATTGCTAGTTCCATCTTGTGTAACACCGTACGGCGGCACAGCACTTGATGTATTCCAGGAATACCCCCCCCAGCAATTAGCACTATCCGCTTGGTAACGCATCCATAACAGATACCTTCCGCACTCTATACCATAAACGTACCACCGATACATAAAATAGTTTGTAAGGGTGTTTTGAAGCTCTCGAGTTCCTTCTTTTATCGATGACTGATTACCTAATTCGATTGTTATTGAGCTACCATCATCAAAGTTAAAGGTCTTTATTTTATCAGCGGCGGTAAATTTAACTCCATTTAAGACTTTGTTGACCTCGTCCTTATTAAAGGCTTTTAGACTTAAAAGTTTTTGGATAGCTTTTTGATCACCATTGTTGGCTGCATCTATAAGTTTAATTGCGTCCTGCTGATTCTCTAACTTATATTCTGATGCCTGTGTTGATTGTGCAAATACGGGAATACTAAAAAACGTTAACATTAAACATACAGACAAGATTAAACTAGCTATTCGTTTTATTGAAACTTTTTTCATATGTTTTACCTCCTAAATTTTAAAGTATGGTTTTGTGATGGGTGCAAGGGTGTAAGTCTGTTCCCTCATCACATTTCGTTGAAAGGCGGGAGTCTAGACCTATTTAATGACTGTGTCATACTTTCACCTCCCTTCATCTGTTTAACAACTATATCCATTCATGGTGGGCATAAGGAATTCCTGCCATATGTACCCAATATATGTTTTTATGACGTGAACTGCTGAAAATGCGACATGAAATGTAAAGAACGGAGAAAAAATAGTGAATTAGAATAAAAGACTTTATACTGAATTAGGTTAGCAATAAAAATTAAAGTTTTTTTTGATGTTATTATGTTAACGATTGTTAGGTTAATTATTGTATTTGGTTGTTATCCTACAATTTTTTATAGTTAACATTAATCTAAATAACACTAAATAAGTGAAATATATACAATAACGCCGTTTCTGCCTTATACTGTTACAGCCGCCTCATAATGTCCAGCGATAGACGGTGTATGTTGTCCGGAGATTGACGGATATGCTGGCCAAAAGCTTTCCCCGTTTTGGGGAAGGGAGAATTAATTCAACTCTCCCTCGATTACGAACTTCACCATACTATCATCGATGATTCTGCGATTGTTCTGAGCCCCATAAAGCAGACAATGGGTGCAAAGCTTGTTCACTATTCTGGCAGCCCCGCTGGAGAACTTGAAGATTTCGTCAACCGCTTTATCGGAAAATATTTCGTGTTCAGTCCCCGCATAAATAAGATGGCTCTTCACATATTCGCCAACCTGGGCACGGTCCAGATGCGGTAATTTGCACTGTAGATCAATTCGCTGCCTGATGGCGGCATATGACTGCAACTTAAATCTGTCCCAGAGTTCGCTCTGACCCACCAGAATCAAGGTCATGGGGCTCTGGGCGTCCATCTTAAAATTCAGAAGGAAACGAACTTCTTCCAGCATCTCCTTGTCCAAAAGATGGGCTTCATCCACAATTACTACCGGCTGCAAGTGATGGATTCCTTGTAATAACTCAATCTCCCGGTGCAATTGGCGCTTTGCATCACCCCGATAGAACTTTGCTTCACATCCCAGTTGCTCTAAAAGGCCCTTGTAAAAATGCCTGGGGGTCAATTTTGAATCCGCCAGATACATAACCATGAATCTTGATGCATCCAAGGTATCTTTAAACAGGCGTATGGTGGTGGTTTTCCCGGTCCCACAGTCACCTGTTATTACGGCAAACAACTGGCGCTTGGCGGCGTATTCAAGCCTTCCCAGGATTTCTTCCAATAGGTGCGACTGATACAAGTGTTCAGTTGGAATATCCCTTGAAAACGGGGTCTTGGTTAGTCCGTAGAATTCCTCAAACATGATCGCCGCCCTCCTTCCGTACTTTCCGGTAGGAAACGGCTGGGGTTTGGACTTCTTTTCTTTCCTGGTTCTTTTTCGTTGCTGCCTGCAATAGTCTTGATGATTCGGCCGGGGCCGGCAGCAAGTGTTCTGGGAGTTTGGGTCGTTGTCCGCTTGATTCCCCGATTACCAGGGGCTTTGCTTTTACAATCTCATGTCCTTCATATTCGATGGTAAGTATGCTGGTATCAGCAGGATCGTAAACGACCTCCACCTTGCTCCCGATGAAGTTAAGGCCTACTTCGTACTTCCTACTCTCGAAGCTGATGCAGCCTGCCTTGTCCACTTTCCGGTCTTCGCAGTGTAAGAAGGCTTTTGCTATGGTTTCTGGATCAAGAAACTTTAAGGCTTTCCGGTCGATGCGATAGGCGGTTTCAGGACTCATGGTATCCTGCAAACCCGAATGGGGCTTCTTCTGATAACATTCCTCCAACCAAACCCAAAACAGCTGGTTTAACTTTTCGAGCGACTGTGGTTTTTCCAAAGCGGCTTCGGAGAGGAATGAATCCACCACCCGGTTGAATCTCTCCACCTTGCCCGTGGCTTCTGGAGAGTAGGGTTTGGCATACAAAAGGCGAATTCCTGAACAAGGGGACGGGTACCTTGTTTGTTATTGTTAAAATAGTATAATAAAGGAATATTGAAAAGAGGAAGCCAAATGGCCAGATATGCTAGGCAAGCTAGCAAAACAGGGATTTATCACATTATGGTCCGTGGTATTAACGGCCAGAACATTTTCCATGATGAAGATGACTATAAGCGATATTTGGAGACTCTATCCCGGATATGCAATGAAGGAGAAGCTCAAGTTCTAGGCTATTGCTTGATGAGCAATCATGTTCACCTGCTTATCTTTGAGGGTAAGGACAGTATATCGTTGATTATGAAGCGGCTGGGTGGGAGTTATGCATATTGGTACAACTGGAAATATGAGCGCAAAGGATATGTGTTTCAAGACAGATTCAAAAGTGAAAATGTGGAAGATGAAACGTACCTGCAAACCGTCATCCGTTATGTCCACCGAAATCCGGTTAAAGCCAGTATGGTAGAAAAACCGGAGGCGTATCCGTGGAGCAGTTGTTCGGTCTATTTAGGAGGAAAAGAGTTTCTTCCTGGTCTTACCAAAACCAGTCTTATTCTTGGCTTATTCCACACCAGTAATCAGAATCCATACGAAGTTTTTAGTGCCTTTATGGAAGAAGGCGATGATCTACAATGCCTTGATTATGTTGAGCGAAAACGTGTAACAGATAAAGAAGCCGAGAAGTTTTTTGTGGGGATAATGGGAGAACAGCCTTTGGCAATTCTCAAAGAAATGCCAAAAGGTGAACGCGATAATGTACTGCGAAGCTTGAAGAATATAGAGGGAGTTTCGATAAGGCAAATTAGCCGAATAACCGGTATAGGTCAAACTATAGTTCATAATGCTTGATGAAATGAACAAAGAACCCGTCCCCATGTTCTTTCCCATGTTCTTCCATGTTCTTCACGTCCCCATGTTCTTCTCTGTTCTTCTGTCAACGATATTTCGCATAAATATGGTCGCTGATAGTACAATTAGCATATAATAAGAGTATATTATTGCTATCAAAAGAGGTGATTGGCTGATGAAAATAAAGCCGTCGGCGGCGATTCGCAAAAACTA
>JABUEW010000155.1 GCA_013314855.1 Bacillota bacterium
TTTTTTAGAAAATATGCCATATAATCCCCTCCTTATTTATCACCACTATCACCATTAATTATAGCACATAAAAAGTAATTTTGCAAGTGTTTTTAGCAATAAAAAAAGCCTTATTTTAAGGCTGCTTCACGCTTTTAATATAAAATTTACTCCTAAAGATTTATGGTGCTAACTTCTAAAGACGGGTATGCATTTTTATTGTATATAAAAAAATACATTGTTTATTTTTTATCAATGCTTTGATTTTAAAAGATTTGATGGTATAATATAAGTATAAAAAATTTATATGCTGTAAAGAGGAGGAGGTATCGAAATATGAAAGTGTCTGATTTATTAATATCCAGTCTGAATATAACAGAAGATGACTATTATTATAAAGGTCAATTTATTCTCAATTCCCATGATAAATCTTTACATGTTGATGTAGCAGAGCTTGATGATGAAAATACACTTTCTTATATTAAGAATTATTTCGATATTGAACAGTCTATTGCCGAAATAAGAAAAGATCTGATAATAAGGTTGGTCAAGAAAGCCGGCATCAGTTCAAGAATTGTTGAAGGTGAAAACTATTTTGAGCTAAAAGTGCTGCAAGGCTAAATTGGACTAAAAATTAAAATTAATTTCCTATATAACTCACAATATAAGCAAGAAACTTTTTGATAGAGCTACTAAATGTTTCGTAGAATATTATGAGTCATATAGGAAATGTGTGCTATTTAACCGCTCTCTCTTTATCTTGTTTCATTTTATCTTGTTTCATTTTATTCTTCATCTATTCTTTATCACAGCTTGTGCAGCGGCAAGCCTTGCAATAGGTACTCTATACGGTGAACATGATACATAATCCAATCCCAGCATATCAAAGAACTCTATAGAAGACGGGTCTCCCCCATGTTCTCCGCATACGCCCAATTTTATACCACATCTTGTACTTCTTCCTAGTTCAACCCCCATTTTTATCAGCTTTCCAACCCCTATTCTATCTAGTCTAGCTGTAGGATCAAACTCAAAAATCTTTTTCTGGTAATATTCTTCAAGAATTTTACCGGCATCATCGCGGCTTAATCCATAAGTCATCTGGGTAAGGTCATTTGTACCAAAAGAGAAGAATTCCGCTTCACCGGCAATTTCGTCAGCAGTCAATACGGCTCTTGGTATTTCCATCATTGTTCCTACCATGTATTTCAAATCAACTCCTGAGTTCTTTATTATCTCATTAGCAGTTTTAACAATAATGTCCTTAACAAAATTAAATTCTTTTGCCTCACATACCAAAGGCACCATTATTTCGGGTATTACATTAATACCCTCTTTTATGACATTGATTGCAGCTTCAATAATTGCCTTTGTCTGCATTTCAGCAATTTCCGGGTAAACCACTGCCAAACGGCAACCCCTAAGCCCCATCATTGGGTTAATCTCATGCTGTTTTTTAATTATTGTTCTGAGTTCATCATAGCTTATATCCATATCACGTGCCAACAAAACTATATCTTCTTCTTTTTCGGGCAAGAATTCATGAAGAGGAGGGTCAAGAAGCCTTATGGTTACCGGGTATCCTTTCATTATCCTGAATATCTCTTCAAAGTCTTCTCTCTGCATTGGCAGCAGCTTGTTTAAGGCCTTTCTCCTTTGCTCTTCATTTTCGGCCACAATCATTTGCCTAAATATAGAAATTCTGTCAGATTCAAAGAACATATGTTCAGTACGGCAAAGGCCAATCCCCTGTGCGCCGAATTTAAGTGCCTGGGCGGCATCCTTAGGTGTATCCGCATTAGTCCTAACCTTCAGTCTCCTGGTATCATCGGCCCAACTCATAAGTGTTGCAAAATCTCCTGTTAATTCAGGCTCTACAGTAGGTAACATGCCTGCATAGACATTACCGGTGGACCCATCGAGGGATATCCAATCTCCCTCTACATACTTGTTCCCATTTCTATCTATAAAATATTTTTCTTCGCCATTAATTTTTATTTCACTGCAACCGGCCACACAACACTTTCCCATACCCCTGGCAACAACTGCAGCATGGGATGTCATGCCACCCCGTCCTGTAAGAATCCCTTTTGCTACATTCATTCCCTCAATATCTTCGGGTGACGTTTCAAGACGTACAAGCAAAACATTCTTTTCTCCGTTATTATAAGCATTTACTGCGTCTTCCGCAGAAAAATATATTTTCCCTGAACCTGCCCCGGGAGAAGCCGGCAATCCTTTGGCAATAGGTATTGCTTTTTTCAGTGCTCCAGGTTCAAAATTAGGATGCAGAAGAGTATCCAGTTGTCTTGGCTCAACCTTCATTAGTGCTTCTTCTTTTGTTATCATACCTTCATTCACCAAGTCAACCGCAATCTTCAATGCCGCAGCAGCAGTTCTTTTTCCATTTCTGGTCTGGAGCATGAACAGCTTGCCTCTTTCAATGGTAAATTCCATGTCCTGCATATCTTTATAGTGCTTTTCCAAAATATCGGCAATCTCAAGGAACTGTTTATAAACTTCCGGATTAACTTCCTTTAAAAGGTCAATAGGTTCAGGTGTCCTGATACCGGCAACTACATCCTCTCCTTGTGCATTCATAAGGAACTCACCATAGAGCTTCTTTTCTCCTGTAGACGGGTTCCTGGTGAATGCCACGCCTGTCCCGGAATCATTACCCATATTTCCGAAAACCATTTCCTGCACATTAACTGCCGTACCCCAGTCCCCGGGAATATCATTAAGTCTCCTGTAGACTATTGCCCGGGGGTTGTCCCACGAACGGAAAACGGCCTTTACTGCCTCCATCAACTGAACTTTCGGGTCTTGTGGAAATTCATAGCCTTTTTCTTCTTTAAAAAGTTCCTTGTATCTTCTAATAACCTCTTTTAAGTTATCTGCAGTCAAATCAGTATCATGTTGGGCATTATTTTCTTTTTTTACGTCACTGAGTATTTTTTCAAATTTGTCTTTCTCTATTTCCATGACCACATCACTAAACATCTGAATAAATCTTCTATAACTGTCATATGCGAACCTCGGATTTTCGGTAAGCCTTGCCAGTCCTTCAACAACTGTGTCATTAAGCCCAAGGTTCAATATTGTATCCATCATGCCCGGCATTGAAACTCTTGCCCCTGAACGTACTGAAACAAGCAAGGGGTTTTCAGCATCCCCAAACTTTTTCCCTATAATTTCCTCTATTTTTCGTAACGCTGCATATATTTCATCTTCTATTTCCTTTGCAATAACCTTCCCATCCTTATAATACCTGGTACAGGCCTCTGTGGTTATAGTAAATCCCCTTGGTACCGGCAGCCCTATACTGGTCATTTCAGCAAGATTGGCGCCTTTTCCTCCAAGCAGATCTCTCATAGTTGCATTTCCTTCACTAAATAAAAATACATATTTCTTCATTGTTACTACCTCCATATTTAATTTTATATTTGCTTTAATTACTATTATTTTTTATATATAGTATATTTTGTCAATCCTGTGCCATTTTATTACATATTATACAGCAATATTTTCAACTTATCATCTACTTTAATAATCAAATTTATCTTCAAAGTATTGGGAAAGATCACTTATTTTTATCCTCACCTGCTGCATGGTATCCCTGTCCCTAATAGTAACACTTTCATCATTCAATGAATCAAAATCGTAGGTAACACAAAAAGGTGTACCTATTTCATCCTGACGTCTATACCGTTTTCCAATACTACCTGTCTCATCATATTCACACACATATTCCTTTATAAGCATTTCATAAACTTTATATGCCTCCTCGCCCAGTTTCCTGGAAAGGGGCAGGACAGCAATTTTAATTGGAGCAATTGCCGGATGGAAGCGTAAAACAGTCCTTACATCTCCCTCGGCAATTTTTTCTTCGTCGTATGCTTCACATAAAAACGCCAAAGCAGCCCTATCTGCACCTAAAGATGGCTCTACACAGTAAGGTATGTATTTTTCATTTTTTATTGGGTCGAAATAGGAAAGGTCTTCTCCCGAGTGTTCCATATGCTGCCTCAGATCATAGTCGGTCCTATCAGCTATCCCCCACAGTTCGCCCCATCCAAAGGGAAAATTATACTCGATATCTGTAGTCGCATTGCTGTAAAATGCAAGCTCTTCTTTTGTATGATCCCGCATCCTTAAGTTTTCAGGCTTAATCCCAAGGTTTATAAGCCAGTTATAGCAAAACTCTTTCCAGTATTGGAACCATTCAAGGCTTGTACCGGGTTCACAGAAGAATTCCAATTCCATCTGTTCAAATTCTCTTGTCCTGAAAGTAAAATTACCCGGGGTAATTTCATTTCTGAAAGCTTTCCCGATTTGTCCTATTCCAAAAGGAAGCTTTCTCCTCGTTGTCCTCTGTACATTTTTAAAATTAACAAATATTCCCTGGGCAGTCTCAGGTCTTAAATATATTTCTGCTTTTGAGTCTTCAGTAACTCCCTGGTAGGTCCTAAACATCATATTAAATTTCCTTATTTCCGTAAAATCATTTGCTCCACACTCAGGACACCTTACATCCTTATCTTTTATATACTCCATTAATTTTTGATTTTCCCATCCATCCACTGTCAGTTCAATATTCCTCTCTTTGTTCCATTCATCTATCATTTTATCAGCTCTAAAACGGGATTTACAAACCTTACAATCAATCAAAGGATCATTAAATCCTGCGACATGGCCTGATGCAACCCATACCTGGGGATTCATGAGGATAGCACAATCTACCCCAACATTATAAGGACTTTCTTGGATAAATTTTTTCCACCAGGCTGCCTTAACATTATTCTTAAGCTCTACGCCTAAAGGACCATAATCCCAAGCATTAGCCAATCCCCCGTAAATTTCGGAGCCGGCATACACAAAACCCCTGTTTTTAGTCAAAGCCACTATCTTATCCATTGTTTTGTTTACTATCATTTCAATTCAATGCCTTCCTTTCCTTTATGATTTTCACTACTTCATCAAGAACCCTATGGGCTACTTGCGTTTTTTCCATTATCGGCAGCTCAATAATATTCTTATCTTTGTTTATTATCTTTACAATATTAGTATCTACTTCAAAACCTGCCCCTTCCATCGTAATATCATTGGCCATTATTACATCAAAGTTCTTATTTTCCAGCTTAGTCACAGCATTTTTTATAATATCTTCAGTTTCAGCACAGGCGCCTACAAGAATCCTTTCTCCTTTAACTTTTCCCAATTCCGCAGCAATATCGGGATTCTTAACAAGCTTTAAGTTCATAACCTCTTTGTCCTTCTTAATCTTTCTTTCGGCTTCCTGCTCAGACCTGTAATCCGCAACAGCTGCAAACATGGCAATAACGTCATAGTTTTTATATACTTCCATAACTTTCTGAAACATTTCTCGGGCAGTATTGACATTTATTACATTGACATTACAGGGTCTATTCAAACTTACCGGTCCCGACACCAGCAATACTTCCGCACCTCTCATGGATGCTGCAGAAGCTAACGCATAACCCATTTTTCCCGACGACTTGTTGGTAATATACCTTACAGGGTCAATAGGTTCTCTTGTCGGTCCTGCAGTTATAAGGACTTTCAACCCCTTCATATCCTTTTCATGTCCAATAATGTTAATTATCTTTTCCACTATGGTTTCAGGCTCCGGCAACCTGCCTTTCCCTGAAGTACCGCATGCCATCAACCCTTCTTCAGCCTCCATAAACAAATACCCATGTTTCTCCAACTTTAATATATTTTCTTTTAAAATAGGGTTTTCATACATGTTGGTATTCATGGAAGGTACAAACATTACAGGCGCCTTTGTAGCCATAACCGTGGTAGTAAGCATATCGTCCGCAATACCCGCTGCAATTTTCCCTATAATATTTGCTGTGGCAGGCACAACAACTAAAATATCAGCCTTTTGTGCCAGAGAAATGTGCTTTATGTCCCACCTTTCGGGAATATCAAACATGCCGGTTACTACAGGATTTTTAGATATAGTTTGAAAAGTAAGGGGAGCTACAAACTTAGTAGCATTCTCAGTCATAATTACATGGACCTGGGCATTGTTTTTTACCAGACGGCTTACTACTTCTACAACCTTGTATGCTGCAATACCGCCACATACACCAATTAATACTGTTTTTCCCTTTAACATATTCTCTCCTCGGTATTGTTACTTATTTTACCCCGCTTTTAGTACGTACATATGTAATCTTTTCTTCATAAACTTCATTTATTGCAATCGTAACTGGTTTATCTACATTGCATTTTACAAGTTTTGAAGCTCCATCAACCAATTGACGCGCCCTTTTTGCTACAGTTACTACAAGAGTATACTTGCTGTCCATATTTTTCATCAAGTCACTTAATGAAGGAAAAATCATAAAATATAAACCTCCCCAGCTTATAACACAATTCTGTCTAAAATATCAACATTTCTCTTCGTTTTAAGTTTTTCTGCCTTTATAATACAATTTATAGCATTTGCTGTATCTATAACACGGTCATTTGTTATAACATAATCATACTTGTTTACATAAGTAATTTCTTCCGATGCCCTCTCAAGCCTTTTATTAATTACACATATATCCTCGGTACCCCTGCTTTCTATTCTTCTTTTCAATTCTTTAAAAGAGGGAGGAAGTAAAAATATCAAAACACTGTCCGGATACTGTACCTTAATTTTTATAGCTCCTTCAACTTCCTTTTCCAGTACTATGTCGGTACCTGATTTCAAAGAGTCTTCCAATTGTTTCCTGGGAGTACCGTAATAATTTTCACAATATTCAACCCACTCGACAAACTCATTATTCTCTATCATGTGCTCAAACTCTTCTTTGGTTCTGAAATAGTAATTATATCCCTCTTTTTCTCCCTTCCTCGGACTTCTTGTAGTAACAGAAGGCAACACTTTTATATTGCTATTTCTTTCCCTCAATGCTTTAATAACAGTTCCTTTGCCGGTACCGGCCGGACCTGAAATAATTATTAATAAACCGCTCTTATCACTTTGATTCATATCAATTGCGTGTTACTCCTCCAATTCAATCATATGTCATTCACATGATAACAATATTTGTTATTCATCCAACAATTCATTCTCGTCGACACTTATATCTCCGGCACTCTTGCTGCTTAGCCTATGTGCTACAGTTTCCGGTTGGACCGCTGAAAGAATAACATGATCACTATCTGTTATTATAACAGCTCTTGTCCTCCTGCCGTAAGTTGCATCAATCAGCATACCCCTGTCCCTCGCCTCCTGTATTATCCTTTTTATTGGGGCAGACTCAGGACTTACTATTGCAACAAGCCTATTTGCCGAGACAATATTCCCAAAACCGATATTAATCAACTTCATTAATAAAAACCTCCCTATCACTCTATATTTTGTATTTGTTCTCTCATTTTCTCTATCTCGCTTTTAATTTCTAAAACTTCTTTTATTATTACCAAATCATTAGCTTTAGAACCAATAGTATTTACTTCTCTTATCATTTCCTGTATTAAAAAATCCAATTTCCTTCCAACAGGCTCTTGAAGTCTCAGGGTTTCCCTCATCTGGTCAATATGACTCTGAAGCCTGACAATTTCCTCGTCTATGCTGCATCTATCAGCAAATAACGCAACTTCCATAGATATCCGATTTTCATCTAAAAGCTTTTGCTCCATTAGCTCTTTAATTCTGTTTTCCAACTTATACTTATATTCCTTCACCACTTCCGGAGCCCGTTTTTTAACTTCCTTTAATTTTTTTTCAATAAACTCTCCTTTTAAAAGCAAGTCATTTTCCAGTTTCTTGCCCTCATTTTCCCTCATTTTTATAAGTCCTTCTATAGCTATATCCAAGGCTGTTTTTAGTAAGTACCATAATTCATCCTCATCTTCTTTCACATCTTGCAACTTTATAACATCAGGAAATCTGGCTACTAGGGAAACAGTAATATCGTCCTTTATCCCGAACTTGTCTCTCAATAACTCAGCTGCTTGAATATATGCTTTGGCCAGAGCCTCATCAATCAGCGCATTTTTCTTTCCCTCACCAAAATCCTCATATGTAATAAATACATCTGCTTTTCCCCTTGATAATGACTTATTAATCGTCTCCCTTACCTTTTCCTCCAGAAAGGATATTTGTTTAGGCATTTTTATTGATATATCACTATACCTGTGGTTTACAGTTTTTATTTCGACAGAAAATGATTTCCCTCCTTTCTGAACCTCACCTCTGCCAAATCCTGTCATACTTCTTATCATATCTGCTACCCCTTACTACTTTTCCAATGTCTATATATTGAACGATATGTATTATATCATAATTTCAGTCAAATTAAAGGGTTTTTTTTAAATATTATATATTTTTTCACATTTTCTATTGTATACTTCAATTTTCAGTAACCAATGTCCCCCAGTTCGTACATTAGTATTGCCAATACTGCTAACCCGGCTGTTTCCGTCCTTAAAATTCTTGGCCCTAGTGTAACAGGACTTCCTCCAAATTCAACCGCCAAATTAACCTCCTCTTCTGAAAACCCCCCTTCAGGTCCAATAAACAATCCGGCAGTTTTTATATTTATTTTACCAGATTTTATATTTTTTATAAATGATTTAAGGGTTCTATCTTTTTCTTTTTCATAAGGTATAAGAGTAAAATCAAAATTATTCAAATACTCCAAACTTTCTTTGAAGTGTATTGGTACCTCTATTTCAGGTACTACTCCCCTATTGCATTGCTTTGC
>JABUEW010000156.1 GCA_013314855.1 Bacillota bacterium
GGCCTTATCGGCGACGAATTCAAGACCGCCCGGCTTCATCTCCTGGAACATCTGGACGGCTGCATCGCGTGGAAAGACCCCGCCCAGGCGGAACGGCAAAAACAAAGGCTAAGGCAGAAAAAAGAAAAGGAACTGGCGCTGGCCGCCGGGGCCGTACAGGCGTCACAGGAACAAGATCAAACAGACATGGAACAGGCCGGGACTGAAGAAGGACCCGGCCTTTCCATGTCCATGTAGCAAGGAGGAATGAGAGAAAATGAAAAGCAAAACCCTATACATCGCCTACGGCAGCAACCTCAACCTGACGCAGATGGCCTGCCGCTGCCCCACCGCCAAAGTAGTCGGGACAAGCGAGCTTAAGGATTATGAGCTGCTGTTCAGAGGCAGCCGCCATAGCGCGGTGGCAACGGTGGAACCCTGCAAAGGCGGCCGTGTGCCTGTTCTTTTATGGACGCTGAAGGAAAAAGACCTGCAGGCTCTCGATCGCTACGAGGGATATCCCCACTTTTACCGCAAGGAAATCCTCAATGTGGAGCTGAAAGGCGGGATCGTTCCCGCCATGGCGTATATCATGAACGACGGGCATCCCTTCGGCGCGCCCTCGGATCACTACCTGAACACCATCTTTGAAGGCTATGAAAGCGCGGGCTTTGACACCGAGGTTCTGGAACAGGCGGTGGAAAAATCCATCCGGCTGGCCGAGGAACAGAAGCCGGAACAGGAGAACCTGTTTGGCCTGAAATGGTGGTGAGAGCATGGCTGATCCCGCAACCATCACCCTTGCGGTCAGGGCGGCCGTCGCCGCGGCAACCGACAAAAGGACATGGAAGGCTGCCGGCGTTCTTGTTGCCGCCATCCCGACGCCCTTTATCCTTATCGTCGTGATGATCGTGAGCCTGCTCTCGGCTGCGGCGGATCACAACAGCAACGCCATAGAATTGTGCTTCAACGGCGGCGCGATCTCTTCCCGGGTCCCCGCCGATTACGCCGCCCATATCCGGGAGATGCGCAACGGCTTTTCGGAGCTTGACGCCGCCATCGCCGACATATCTTCGCAGGTGGAGGACGGGCAGCTTGACGCCACCCGCATAAAGGCGGTTTTTTATTCTCTGTTCTTCGGCGCTGAAAACTTGCGGATGGACGCCTCGGATTACCGGGCCTTCGCCGACTGCTTCGTGCGGTACGAAACCCGCGCCGAAAAGGATGAGGACGGCAACAAAACCGGTAAAACCTACACCGTGGCCGTGCCGCTTAAATCCCTGCCGGAGATTTACGCCAACCTCCAAACCACCCTGGGCAGGACAATCACCCATGAGGACCGGGCCAACGCTTCGGAGATTTACCACCGCGTATTGTACGGCGGCAGCATCCCCACCTATGGGGAGGCGTTCAACGCCTGGTCAAACGGACTGCCTCTGTCTGACGCGCCCTTTGTCGGAGCCGACGGCTTCTGTTCTCCCCTGGGGGAAGGCTGGCGCGGCATGGTGACTTCGGAATTCGGGTACAGGACCGACCCATTCACTGGTCGGCACAAAGGACACTCCGGCATCGACCTGGCCGCGCCCCAAGGGACGCCAATCCGCGCTGCGCTGGACGGCACGGTGCTGTTTGCACGCTATAAGACCACGGGCTACGGCTATCATTTAGCCATCGACCACGGCGGCGGCTTTGTCACTTTCTACGCCCACTGCTCCAAAATCCTCGTCACCGAGGGTCAGGCGGTCAAGGCCGGCGACATCATCGCGGAGGTTGGCAGCACCGGAAGAAGCACCGGCCCGCACCTGCATTTTGAGGTGCGCATCAATGGAGAAATCCAAAATCCAAGAAGCTATCTGCCGTAGAAAGGAGGAAATGAGACATGAGAGAAACGGAACTTACGATACTGTTCCCCACGGAGAAGCTGGAGGCCCTCCGTTTTTTTATGCGCAAAAAAGAGCTGGACATCGAACGGGAGATGAAGGATTACCTTGAAAAAACCTATAAGAGGATCGTCCCCGTCCATGTCCGGGAGTATGTGGAAAGCAGGATCGGACAGGAGCCTGCCCAGGAACAGATGCCAGGACCGGAAGCCCAGGAACGGCAGACGGAACCGCAGCGCCAGCCAAGGCAGACCCGCCGCCAGCGTGAGCAGGCAACGGCCGAGGCGCCTTCCTCTCCGCAAGCTGAGACCGGGACGGAGGGACCTGCCGAGGAAGAAACCCAGGGCATGACCATGAGCATGTAAACAGCGGAAAGGAAAAAGGAGGTGTTAATTTTAATGATTAAGCTTGGTGTGGACAACGGAAACTACAACACCAAATCCTCGGAGGGGATGCTCTATGCCTCCGGATACACTGCAAGCGACAAGGAATTCATCACGCCGGACATGCAGCTCTTCTACGAGGGCAGATATTACGCCGTCGGTGAGCGCCGCATGCGTTTTCAGCAGGACAAGACCAGAGAGCCGGATACCTTTATGCTGACGCTGCCGGCAATCGCGGATGCGATGAAGCGCGCGGGAACCACAAGCGCGGAAATCGCCCTTGGCGTGGGCCTGCCCATTGACAGCTACGGGACGCAGAAGGAGGCATTTCGGCGATATTTTCTGCGTGACAATGTTTCGTTCCTGTTTGAGGGAACGTCCTACCGCTGCCGCATCGCTGAGTGCAAGGTGTTCGCGCAGGGTCATGCGGCGCTGTGCCGGTATTATCCGCAGCTGAAGGATTACCGAAGCATCACGCTGGTGGATATCGGCGGGTATACGGTGGATATCCTCACACTCCATGACTTACGGCTGGACAGATCGAGCTGCGCCAGCCTGCGCATGGGAACCATTACCCTCTACAGCCGGATTCAGGATACGCTCCAGCGCAATGACATCCTCCTGTCGGACGAACTTATCACCGACGCGATCCGCGGGGATATCCAGCACGCTGACAGCAAATTGATCCATGCTGTGGTGGAACAAGCTGTGGCGGCTTACTGCAAGGAGCTGCTCAATGCGCTCCGGGAGCGCGGACTTGACCTGCGGCTCCCCACGGTGTTCGCGGGCGGTGGTGCGGAACTGCTCGAACTCATGCTGCGCAGGAGCGACATCAATACTGTGGCGGTGCTGAACCGGTTCGCCAATGCGGACGGCTTCAGGCTTTTGATGGGGTGAGCCTATGTCCGGGCGAAAACGATATTATCTCTCCTTCGATATGGACAACCCAAGACATCGGGAAGCCGAGACACTGTTTGCGCGGCAGGCCAGCAGGCAGCGCACCGAGTATGTGGTTACCAGCATCCTGACGGCACATCAGACGGAAAGCCTGGAGCAGGTTGTCCGGCAGGCGGTCAGGGACGAGCTGCGAAATGCTGCGCCGCCACCGCAAACCACGCTGCCAGGGGAAACGGATGATGGTGTTCGGCTGTCCGATCTCCCCGGCAGCCTTATCCGTGCGCTGGAGGAATTGTAACCATGTTGGCTCATTTTCCTGCTGCCGTTATGACGGCGGGTCAGGAAAGTACACCAACATGGCTCACTTTTTCCTGCGATACAGAAATTTTGTAAAGGAGTGAACCTACTATGAGAAAATCAACCGTCCAAATCCAATACGACGCCGAGAAGCTTCGCGCCATCCGCCAGTACATGGGCAAAGAGGACACGGAGTTTCAGGCCGAGCTGGAGGATTTTCTCCAGAAGCTCTACGAAGAACACGTTCCCGCTCCCGTCCGGGAATACATTGAAAGCCGGAAGTTCCCGGAACCTGAAAGGCCTAACCGTCCCTCATGCCCCGCTCCATCGGCACCGGCGAAAAACAACAGCGCGGGCGGGAATGCGTAAATGCGGTTTGGACGCACTGTCGCCGCCTGTGTACCCCTGTGTCCGCTTTTTGCGGCGGGGGTGACATCATAACACCTGCGGGCAGAATAACGCCCCGTATCGGGGCTTTGTGAGCGGGAAAACAAAAAAGCGGACGCAGGCATGGAAGCTACCCTCCCTTTTGGGGGGTGAACCATGGGGTCGAAAACGATGCAGGTTAAAGAGGCGGGGTCGCAAACGCCTCCGCCTCGGCTCACATCAGCCCGCAACGCGGGCTGAAGGACGTTTTCCGCCTGGGTCGGATTTTGCCCTTTGGAGTCGGGTCAGGAGTCGCGGAACGCGGCAAAACCTATAGCCGAAGGCTTTTTACAGGTGTCGCAATAGACGTCGCGGTCTACGCGTGCCGGAATGGAGGTAGACAATATGGCAGAAGAAAACAAAAAGAAATTCCCCTTGTGGATGCGCCCGGAAACGCGGAAGCAGGTAAAGGAATGGTATAAAAAGGACAACTGCGGCAGCCAGAGCGAGTTCATCGAAAAGGCGATCCTGTTTTACTGCGGCTACATCTCCGCGGAAAACAGCATGAAGTATTTGCCCGCCGCCCTAACCTCCGCCATGGCCGGGGTGGTGGAAAGCTCGGAGAACAGGATCGCCCGCCTGCTCTTCAAGCTGGCGGTGGAAATGTCCATGATGATGAACATCATCGCCTCCAACGCGGAGATTGACGAAGCCCTGCTGCAGAGGCTGCGGGGCAAGTGCGTGAACGACGTGAAGAAATCCGTCGGCGCCGTCACCTTCGAGGACGTGGTGAAATTCCAGAAGGGCGAGTAGGGTGACGAACCATGCCGAGGATCATCTTCAAATGCCGTTACCTGAAAAACGCGCCGAAACACCTTGCCAATTTCATAGAATACGCTGCCACCCGCGAGGGCGTGGAAAAAGTGCCGGACAGCACGGGACTGCTTCCCGCCACCAAAAAACAACAGCGGCTCATCGCAGAAATCATAAGCAAGCTTCCCGACACGGCCGGCCTATTCGAGTACGAAGACTACCTTAAAGATAAGACCAGGGAAAACGCGTCGGAGTTTATCGCCGTGGCGCTGGAGCAAAACCTCGATCTCCTCGGCAAGCGCGAAAACTATGTCGGATACATCGCCAACCGTCCGGGGGCGGAGGCCCTTGGCAGCCATGGCCTGTTTACCGACGCCGACCTGCCTGTGGTGCTGTCCAAAGTGGCGGAGGAAGTTGCCAATCACGCCGGCAATGTGTGGACCAATGTCATCTCCCTGCGCCGGGAGGACGCGACGCGGCTCGGCTACGACAACGCCAAAGCGTGGCGGGACCTGATCCGGGGACAGCGTAACCATATCGCGGAGCAGATGAAGATTGCCCCGGAAAATCTCCGCTGGTACGCCGCCTACCATAACGAGGGTCATCATCCTCACGTACATTTAATCGCATACTCCGTTAACTCCACGGAAGCCTATCTCACCAAACAGGGCATTGAAAACATGCGAAGCAGCCTGGCAAGGGAAATCTTCAAACAGGACCTTATTCAGATTTATTCCGAACAGACGAAGCGCCGCGACGCCCTGACCAGACAAAGCCGGGAGTCCATGCGGGAAATCATCGGTCAGATAAGTTCGGGAGTCTGCGAAAACAAAACCATCGAGGAATTGATTGCGCGCCTGGCGGAGCGGCTCAAGCACACCTCCGGCAAAAAGAAATACGGCTATCTGAAAGCGCCCCTCAAGGCGGTCGTCGATCAGATCGTGGACGAGCTGGCCAGGGATGAGCGGGTGGCCCGGTGCTACGAAAAATGGTGCGAGCTGCGCAACGAAGTGCTGCGCACCTATGCCGACATGCTTCCCGATCCGCTGCCTCTCTCCAGACGGAAGGAATTCAAGAGCATAAAAAATATGGTGATCGCCGAGGCAATGAGCATCGGCGGCCACCATTTCACTTTTGAGCCGGATGAGGATATGGAAACAGACATGTATCTCGCGGGAGAAGATATTCCCAAGGATGTGTCCGCGGCGGCTGCATATTTTGAAAAGACGGCCCGGCTGGGCAACGTCCATGCCCAATACGTGCTGGCAAAGCTGTATCTTACTGGAGAGGATATGCCCAAAGATGTTCCGAAGGCCGTAGAACTGCTGGCAAAGTCCGCAATGCAGGACAATTCATTCGCCCAGTACAGGCTGGGCAAGCTCTATATACTGGGAAAGGATGTTCCCAAAGATGTGGATGAGGCCGTCAAGTGGCTGACTGCTTCTGCGGAACAGGGGAATCAATATGCGCAGTATGCGCTCGGAAAGCTCTACCTTATGGGGCATGAGGTTCCAAGGGACCGGGAGGCCGCGGTACGCTGGCTTTCTCTGTCAGCCGGACAGGGAAACATCTATGCGCAGTTTTTCCTCGACCGCGTGGACTCCTTCCGCGAACCGTCGGTCCTGCTGGCGGCCACACGGCTCATGCACCACCTGGGCAATATCTTCCGCGACGAGCAAAAGCGATTTGACGGAGGCGTTATGCAGGTGGATCGCAAGCTGCGCAAAAAGCTGGCGCAGAAAAAAGCGGCCCAGGGCCACGCCTATGATGATCGCGAACCTCGCCAAAGCTATTAACAGGAGGGATTTCCATGATGAAAGAATATTTACGCAAAAAAGATAAAGCGCTTATCCCGCGTTTGCCTTCTAATCGCAAGCCGCTCCCGCAAAGGGCGGCTTTTTTTCGCAGACACGGCAAACGGAAACGCTGACCGGAGAGGGATATCATGGCAAAATACATTCCCTTCACCGATGAACAAATACGCCGAGCCAACGCCGTTGACCTGGCGGACTTCCTGCGGCGCCAGGGAGAGCATCTCACCCGCGCCGGAAGGGACTGGCGCTGGAAGCGGCATGACAGCGTGACCATCCGGGGCAACCAATGGTACAGGCACAGCCGGGAGGAAGGTGGCCTCGCCATCGACTTCGTGCGGGAATTCTACGGCCTGTCCTTTCCGGAGGCGGTGACGCTGCTCCTGGGCGGCGAAGGGTGCGTGGAATGGAATCAAACCCATAAAAGCGCCCCGGCTCCCCGCAAGCCCTTTGCGCTGCCGGAAATGAACAGCGACATGCGCCGCGTCTATGCGTACCTGATCAAACAGCGGTTCATAGACCGGGATGTTATCGCCCATTTTGCAAAGACGAAAATGCTTTATGAAAGCTGCGAGCGGTCCGCGGATAAAATAAAAGAATATCACAACGCCGTTTTTGTCGGGTATGATGAAAACGGCGTCCCGAGGCATGCGCACAAACGGGGGCTTTACACCGTGGGCGGCAGCTACCGGGGCAACGTGGAAGGCAGCGACCCAGCATACAGCTTCCATCATATAGGCGCTAACGACACCTTGTATGTGTTTGAAGCGCCCATAGATATGCTGTCCTTTATCACACTCTACCCGGAGGACTGGAAGCAAAACAGCTATGTGGCCCTGGACGGCGTGGCCGAACACGCCCTGCTGCGGCAGCTTGAATTAAACCCCCGCCTGCAAAAGGTTGAACTGTGCCTGGACAATGACGAGGCGGGCATCGAAGCCGCGGGACGGCTGACCGAAATCCTCCAGGCGCGGGGATACTGGAATGTGTCGGTCCGGCAACCGGAATACAAGGACTGGAATGAAGACTTAAAAGCAAAGAACAGCGCCGCATCCATCCCGGCACAGGGCCATCCCAAGCTGGAGTGCCTGCCGGAAATCTGCGTCGGGCTTTATGAAACCTGCAAATCTTTAATATCTGCGCACAATCCGGACGCTGTGCTGCTGGAGCATTATGAAAAGCTGAAACCCCTGATAGCAAATGGAAAATTGCCGCAGGGAAAGGCGCCTGCGGTGACGGAGCATCTGGAAGTCATGGCGGCGGCAGCTCTGCTTGCCGCCCAAAGACAATACCGGCAGATGGAACAGCCGGCGGCCATAGAGCAGCTCATTGCGGAGCTTCGGACAGCTACCGTCCCCACCGGGACCGGGGCATGCTGCGCTCCAGGGCGGATGACCTGCGGCAGGACGCTGCCTCTCTCAACCGCCAGATCAGCGCGGCCGGCCTCCGCAGTCCGGAAGACAAGCATAATCTCATCGCATCTTACCTGCGCCTTGCGCTGGACTGCGTCAGGTCGCAGATTTTTGTCTGCCTTGAAGGACTCAAACAGAATACCGAAACGCTTTGCCTGCAAAAAGCGGACGGGAATGTTCGACAGGCGGAGCATACGGGTTTGGCGTCACAAAGACTCATGCTGTAGAAAGGCAAATCCTTCTCCACAAACAGCAAGCAAAACCACCCATGAGGAGGTGTCCCATGCAAACATCCCAAATCATCACGCTGACCGCCGCGGCCACCATGTTCGGGGTTATCGGCTTCCTTTCCCTGCTGGCCCATTATTATACTCTAAACGGAATCAAATCCAAAACCGTCGGCGACGGACAGCACGGCACCGCGCGCTGGGCGAGCAAAGGGGAAATCATGTTGTGAGACAAGCTAATTTGCAGTAGTTTAGACAAGATAAACTTCAGGGACAAGTAATGAAAAAAATACGAGATTGGAAAATAAAATTGTGCTTACTTTACTGGTCTATAGAAATTAATGTAGA